>JAUWHT010000076.1 GCA_030605745.1 Pirellulales bacterium
GGGCCTCCAACCTCAAGACGCCTCCGACATCATGCAGGAGGTATTCCAGCGGGTACACGGTGCATTGGGCCGATTCGAGCACGACAAGCCGAGAAAAAAGTTCCGGGCATGGCTACGGACGATCACCCGCAACGAGGTCCTGCAGCATTTCCGGCGGCAGGCGGCGCGGCCCCAGGCCCGGGGAGGCACGGACGCGCAGAAAGCATTGCAGCAGTTGCCCGACCAATTCGGGGATGAGATCGAGACCTCGCAGGAGGACTCGCAAGTCCGGCTGGCCAACCGTGCCTTGGAGTTGATCCGCCACGAATTCGAGCCTCGAACCTGGCAGGCCTTCATCGAGTTTACAATGAGGGACCGCGCGGCGGCGGACATTGGGGAGGAATTGGGAATGAGCCCGCAGGCGGTGCATCAGGCCAAGTACCGTGTCCTCAAGCGGCTGCGAGACCTGCTTGCCGACGATTCTTGAAAACTCGTGTTAGGTGTCCGCATTATTAAGGTAGGAGGCGAAATCGACGACCAACCCCGATGAGGTGATCGAAATGACCGAGCCAGAGAGCCGTCCCCCCCATCAGCCCGCAGCCGCCCTTTCCAACGACCGCTCGACAACTCCTCAGCCCGACAACGCGCGGAACGCCGGCACCGCGGGCATGCAAGACCCGGAACTGGATACCCTCGCGTCGCTTCTCCGACTGCCCGTGGAGCCTGATCCCTACAGCAGCGAATCTGCCTGCCGGCAAGCGATCGACGTGATCGCCGCCATCGGACGCGATCCCTCACGCGCCGAGGTGCCCTCGGTAGCCGCCTCGGGTGACCAGCCCGCACTGGGCGAGTTCGGACAGTATCGTCTGTTGGCCAAGCTCGGCGAGGGCGGTATGGGCACCGTTTACAAGGCCCTGCACACCCGGCTGGAAAAGGTCGTCGCACTGAAGATGCTCCCCGCCGACCGGATGAAGGACGAGTCGGCCCTCGCCCGGTTCAACCGCGAGATGAAGGCGGTCGGCCGGCTTAACCACCCGAACATTGTCGCGGCCCACGACGCCGGCGAGATCGAGGGCACCCATTACCTCGTGATGGAACTGGTCGAGGGGATCGACCTCTCGACGCTCGCCGGGCGGCTCGGTCAACTGGACGTGCCCGAGGCCTGCGAGATCATCCGCCAGGCAGCCCTGGGCCTGGACCATGCTCACCAGCACGACATGGTCCACCGCGATATCAAACCGTCGAATCTCATGCTGACCGGCCACGGCGAGGTGAAGGTACTCGACCTCGGCCTGGCCCTGTTGCAGGAACAGTCGGCCTTGTCGGGCAGCGAGTTGACCAGCACCGGCCAGATGATGGGCACCTTCGAGTATATGGCACCCGAGCAGGGCAGCGACAGCCACACGGTCGACCATCGGGCGGACATCTACTCGCTGGGCGCCACGCTCTACAAGTTGCTCTGCGGCCACGCGCCGTTTGCCGGCGAGAAGTACAACACGCCGATGAAGCGGATGATGGCCCTGGCGACCGAGGAGCCGGTACCGATTCGTGACTTGCGGCCGGATGTGCCGGCGAAACTCGCCCGACTCATCCACCGGATGCTCGCCCGCAACCCGTCCGCCCGTCCGTCCACCGCCTCGGAAGTCGCCGCCGCCATGGAACCCTTCACCGGCGCCGCCGCCCTACCGGCCCTTCTCGACCGGGCGAAAGCAACGGCTGCGCCTCAAAGCGCCGAGCCCGGCACAATGGCCACCGAGCCGGCAGCTTCATCGGCCATGGACGACACCTCGCCAACGGCCACCCCCAGCCGGTTCGTTCCGGAGCAACGCGAAGGGACCGTCCAGATCACCGTGCGCAAGCCGAAACGCTCAGTGCGCGCCCGGCCAAGCTGGGCAGCAGCGGTTCAGGCTTCCGTGGCCCGCATTCCACCCCGGATCCGCCGGGGTGCAGTGATTGCCGCCGCGGCGGCAGCCGCGATGATCTTCCTGGCCGTGCTCATCATCATCCGCAACCAACAGGGGAAAGAGGTTGCGCGGGTGGAGGTGCCGGACGGGGGCACGGCGGAAGTTCGGGACACGGGAGCGACGGAACCCACGGGTACTCATGGGCCTGTGGTGGCAGACAGATCGACGGCACTGAAATCGCCGCCGCCGACAGTTGTCAAACTTACCGATTTGAAGCCACTGACTGCCCGTGCAGAGCATTACGCCTATTCGGTCAACGATCTCTACCCAAAGAACGCTTGGCCCTCGATGCGGCCGGACGTAGAACTCGCCACGGAGTACCTGTACGCTTCTGCCCCGTCCCGTATCCGTTACCGCGTACCCGAGGGTATGAAGAGCTTTACGGCAGTAGGATATTGTCCGTGCCGGTGGTCGGTCAAGTTCAAAGTGATGGCGGGCGACAAAACGCTGTTTGAGAGCAAACCGGAATGCTGGTGGCCGATTTTTGGGGCGATCCGTGTCGATCTTCCGCCGGGTACGGAAGAGATTGACCTGATCGCCCAACAAGCGTATACCCAAGAATCGGCGCTCCAAGACGCGCGCCGCTTCTGTTGGCTCGCGCCACGTCTGCATCCCGTGCCGGCTGACGAGGTTGGCAACCTCTTCTGCAAACGCGGAGACCACGTCAGTCTGACAACGGCCGAGCCGCTGCTCGTGCGGCTACTGGGCTCCAAGGTACTGATCAATCGCGTTCCCAAGAGCATGGCGCCGCCGGTTGCCTACGACGGTTTCGGCCGATGCGAGGAGTTTGTGTATGCCTGCGCCCCATCCCGCGCTGAGTACGAGATTCCATCTGGCGCAAAGGCCTTCTCGGCCATCGGCTATTGCGGCAGCGGTAGTGTTCGGTTCGACGTGTACGCCGACAACACCCGCATTTATTCGAGCCCGAATGCGGGCGTTGTGCCGATTGAGGTGCGAATTCCAGACGGGGCATCTATCTTAACGCTTGTTGCGCTCGGCAACAACCATAGAGACTACAGCACCTGGTGCTATCCACGATTTCACTGGCCATTTTCAGATCAAGGCAGCATCGAGGAGCGAATGGCCTGGATCAGCGCCGCACTGAAACGACTGAATCCGCAGTTCAACGGGAAGGTCAAATTCGAAGTGGAGGAGGGCAAGATCGTGGAGGTAGATTTCACTCTTCCGGATTGGAACGTCGCGATCGCCGACATTTCTCCGCTTCGACATCTTGAGCATTTGCGGAGACTCGATCTTCAAAAGGCGCCCGTTGAGTACTTCAAGCCGTTGACCGGACTGCCGCTCGAATACCTGAACGTCCATGACTCGCCGCAAGTCCCCGATCTCTCGCCGCTGGTCGAGTCACCGCTGGAGGCGCTCCATGGGCCAATCACGTCCCTGCGCGACTGCCGGACACTCCGCCAGATCAAGACGTTGAAAACAATCAACGATCGCCCCGTCGTGGAGGCCTTGCGCGAGGCGGAGGAGATGATCGCGAGGAAAGCATCAGAAGCAGAAGCGGCGAAGCTTCAGGACACAAAGTTGACGGATACGCCTGAAACTCGTAAACCGGCGACACTCGATGAATTACCGCCGCCAGAAATTGTCAGACTTATCGACTTGGAGCCAGTGATCGCTATCGTTGGCCGTTACGCGTATTCGGTCAACCAGGGAGGTTCACCATCCATACGACCGGACGTTGAACTCGCCACGGAGTATCTGTATGTGCACGCGCCATCCCGCATTCGCTACCCGGTACCCGAGGGAATGAAAAGCTTCTCGGTTGTCGCATATCGTCCCCGCTGGTGGTCGGTCAAGTTCAAAGTGATGGTGGGCAACAAGACGTTGTTTGACGACAAACCCGGGACATTCACGATCATCCGTGTCGATCTTCCGCCGGGCACGGACGAGATTGGCCTGGTTGTCGAGCGCGCCGCAGACCCAGGCCATGCCTGTTGGCTCGTGCCGCGCCTGCATCCCGTGCCGGCTGAAGAAATCAAAGATCTGTTCGGCGAAAGCGGAGAGCATGTCAGTCTAACGACGGTCGAACCATCGCTCGTGTCCGTAGGAGCCTCCGAGCTAATGGTCAATCGCGTTCCTAAGGGCATGGCGCCGCCAGTGCTCTACAAGGGTTTCACGCCATGTAAGGAATTCACGTATGCCTTCGCCCCATCCCGGGCCGAGTACGAGATTCCGGCCGGTGCGAAGTCCTTTTCGGCCATCGGCTATTGCACCAACGGTAGCGTACGGTTCGAGGTGTATGCCGACAATACCCGCGTCTATTCGAGCCCGAGCGCGGGCATTGTGCCGATTGAGGTGCAAATTCCAGACGGGGCATCTACCTTAGCGCTCGTGGTGCTTGGCAACAACCACAGAGACCACAGCAAATGGTGCTATCCACGATTTCACTGGCCGTTTCCAGATCAAGGCAGCATCGAGGAGCGAAAGGCCTGGATCGTGGCCGAGTTGAAACGGTTGAATCCGGAATTCAAGAAAGATTCATGTAAAATGACTGACAAGGACGGAAGAATCAGCTATGTGTATCTTTCTCACCAGCACAACAGGCTCAAGGATATCTCCCCCTTAGCGGAACTCCGGTTTGAGCATCTCCAGATGAACAGGTCGGAGGCGGTCGAGGATTTGACGCCGCTTGCGGGGATGCCACTGCGGAAGTTGGAAGTGCATGGAACTCACTCCACGAATTTATCTCCCTTGCAAGGCGCGCCGCTCGTGGATCTTCAAATCGATGATTCCCGTGTGACGAATCTCGCGCCCATCAAAGGGGCACCGCTCCAGATACTCACGTGCCACAACACGAAGATATCTGACTTGTCGCCGCTGGCCGGGGCGAAACTGACAAAGCTGTCTATCTATAACACCCTCGTTTCCGATCTGACGCCTCTGGCCGGGATGCCACTGAGAGAGCTCCGTTGTGAAGGGACGTTGGTGAAGGACTTCTTGCCGCTGAAGGACACACCGCTGTTGTCGATCACCTGTGATTTCGTCCCAGAGCAGGATGCCGAGGCGCTGCGTCAGATCAAGACGCTCAAAACCATCAACGGCAAGCCCGCCGCGGAGGTGCTGGGGAAGCCGAAAGAGAAACCGGTACCGAAGCAGCCCGCGGGGGAAGGGGAGGTGGTAGAGGGCGATGCCACGAATGCCAAAGCCGGCACCGCTAAGGCACAGGACCATCCAGATGTACAGGTGGATCAGCGCTCCGGTGATTAGGCACCGAACCCGGCGAGTGAGGAACCGTGAACGACCACTTCGACGCCTACCACAAATGGCTGGGCATTCCGCCGGGGCATCAGCCGCCGGATCATTACCGGCTGTTGGGATTGCGGCGGTTCGAGGCCGATGCGGAGGTGATCGGCAACGCGTCGGACCAGCGCATGCGGTTCCTGCGCACGTTGCAGACCGGGGCGCACGCGGCCGAATCGCAGCGGCTGTTGAACGAGGTGGCCCGGGCGCGGGTGACGTTGCTCGACCCGGCCCGTAAGGCGGGCTACGATGCGGTGCTGTGCTCGGCGGCTCCGGTAGATTCCGCGCCGGCCGGTCCCCGTCCCCTGGAAGCACCGCCGGTACAAGCGGCGCCGGCCGCCAGCGTCGGTCAGTCGTTCGGCGAGTTCCGCCTGGTGGAATGCCTCCAGCACACGCGAATGGCGATGGTGTATCGGGCCGAGCACACGCCGACGGGACGACTCTACTCGCTGAAGTTCCTCACACCCGAGGCCGCCCGAGACGGCACCATGCGTAAACGGTTCCGCCGCGAAATCGAAATCACGACCCAACTCGATCATCCACACCTCATCGTAGGCTACCAGGGAGGCGAGCATCAAGGCCTGCTTTATCTCGTCACCGAGTACGTGATCGGCACCGACCTGCAAACACTGGTCGCCAAGCGCGGGCCGCTCCCCATCGAGCACGTCTTGGAGTACGTCGAGCAGGCTGCCCGAGGGCTCATGCAACTTCATCTACTGGGCGTCTATCATCGAAACATCTCCCCGCGGAACCTCTTGGTCGATCTTCAGGGTCGCATTAAGGTTACGAACCTCCTGCTGGCCCGAATTCAGGAAGGCTCGGAAATGGATCAGGGGCAAGAGGAGTTGACCCGCATGGGTGACGTGATGGGCACGGCCGAATTTCTTGCGCCGGAACAGGTCCTGGACGCTTCCAGCGTGGACCAGCGGACCGACGTCTACTCGCTCGGATGCACGATGTTCTACCTGGCCACCGGCCGAGCGCCCTATGGGGGTCGCTCGCTGATGGACAAGCTGGCCGCCCACAAGACGCAGCCGATCCCCTCGATGCGAGACCATCGGCCCGACGTTCCAGGATGGCTCGACACCGTGTGCCGCAAGATGCTGGTCAAGGAGCCCGGCGGCCGTTACACCACCATGGCCTACCTGACGGCCGCGTTGGACGCCCGCCGCCGGCTGCCGTGGTGGGTGCGGGCTTGGCGCCGGCTGTTCGGCTCGCAGGGAGCTTGACCGCTATGACCGGGGCTTTCGATCCATACCACAAATGGCTCGGCATTCCGCCCGAGGAGCAGCCACCGAACCACTACCGGCTACTTGGTATCTGCGAGTTTGAACACGATGCGGACGTGATTGCCAATGCGGCCGATCAGCGGATGGCCCACCTGCGCACGTTTCAGACGGGCCATCACGCAGGGCTTTCGCAGTGGCTGCTCAACGAGGTGGCCGCGGCGCGGGTATGCCTGCTCTCGACGGAGAAGCGCGCGGAATACGATGCAGAGTTGCGTCGCAAAGTAGCGCCCGCACAGCCAGTGGCCGCGCCGCCGGTCGTTGCGCCACCGGTCGCCGCGGCAGCACTGCCGGCAGGAACAGCCGCTCGCGCGGCCCCGGCCGAACGGGAACCGGAGACCGCTTCATCAGAGGTTTGGGACTCCATCCAGCGTAGTGCCGTTCTCTGCCTGGCGGTGATTGCGGCGGCAACCGGCCGACTGTTTGGCCGCTTTTGCCAACACGGGGCGCCCAAAAATCGGTTCCTCGCGCAGAGCATCGCGACGACGATCGTGGTGCTGCCAACAATGCTCCTCACCCTGGAACTGGTATGGCCGCTTCCCGCCGAAAAGTTTGTGGTTTCTCTAACCGTGGCGCCCGTGGCGCCTGGCGAGAACGCGGAACTCGACGAACTGGAGGAATTCGAGGACGAACTCCAGGACATCGACGTGACCGCGGAGTTCGTGGCGGTGGAGCCAGAGGTTATACAGGAAGACGTCGCCATTTCGCCGGCCAACGAGATGGAGGCGGCGGCAATCCAGAGGGAACCCAGCGAGTTCGGGTTGGAGGCGCCGCCGCGGAACGACCTGTTGCTCCCGGTTGGCGCGTACACTGATGATCATGGGCTGAAGGGGCGGGGCTCCGGATCGCGCGGTGGTTTGGTCCGCAGGTACGGGGGAAGCAAAGCGAGCGAGCGGGCGGTGGCCGCCGCGCTGAAGTGGCTGGCGCTGCACCAGATGCCCGACGGTGGATGGAGCTTCAACCATACCCTGGCCCCAAGCTGCCACGGCCAATGCCGGCACCCCGGCACCCTCGACAAGGCCCGAATCGGCGCCACCGCCATGGCCGTGTTGCCCTTCCTCGGCGCCGGGCAGTCGCACAAGAAGGGCAAGTACAAGTCAACGGTCAAGGGCGGGCTGTACTTCCTGGTCAAAAAGATCAAAATGAGTCCCAAGGGCGGCGCGCTAAACGAGCCGGGCGGGAACATGTACTCGCACGGGCTGGCGTCGATCGCATTGTGCGAAGCATACGCAATGACCAACGACGAGAACCTGCACTTGAAGGCACAGGTCGCCATCAACTTCATCTGCTACGCCCAGGACCCGGTCGGCGGCGGATGGCGGTACCAGCCCCGGCAGGCCGGCGACACCTCGGTCGTCGGCTGGCAGATCATGGCCCTGAAAACCGGCCAAATGGCCCATTTCCGCGTGCCGCCGGTGACCATCAAGAAAGCCTTCTTGTACCTCGACAGCGTGCAATCCAACAGCGGAGCCACCTACGGCTACACCACCCCGGGCAGCGGCCAGGCCACCACCGCCGTCGGCCTGCTCTGCCGCATGTACCTCGGCTGGAAGAAGGACAACCCGGCCCTGCACCGCGGCGTCGAGCAGATCAGCAAATGGGGCCCCTCCAAGTCGGCCGATATGTACTACAACTACTACGCCACCCAGGTCATGCACCACTGGGAAGGCGAACTGTGGAAAAAGTGGAACAGCGTGATGCGCGACTTCCTGGTCAGCTCGCAGGCCAAGTCAGGCCACGAGACCGGAAGCTGGCACTTCGGCAAGGGCGACCACGGCGCTACACGCGGCGGACGACTCTACTGCACCTCGATGTCCTGCATGACCCTGGAAGTCTACTACCGCCACCTGCCCATCTACCGCAAGCAGAGCACCGAGGAAGATTTCCCCGAGTAAATTTTTAGGCAACTCGCAGAAAATAAGGGTCTTCCGGTTTTAGGTGCAGAACGCTAGCCCGGATTATTCATCGTGTGGCACGCCCAGAACGTAGTGATGGGCGTGTTCTGCGTATACCACGCCCTTCGCTGCGCTCAGGGACGTGCCACCCTGGCTCGCCCCGTT
>JAUWHT010000253.1 GCA_030605745.1 Pirellulales bacterium
GCGCGTTGTTTGGCGACCGAGTAACTCCAGCACCAACGCGCCGGGCAAGCCCGGCGGCTAAACGGACCGATGAACGGTCCCGGTCCGTGTGTTGACAGCAACGACCACGTCTGCTAATGTTGCCCTCTCGTGACTCTCTAATCTTGAATAAGGAGGACTTTCCTTGGCCCTTGACCCGACGAAACACGCAGATTGGGAGATCGCCGAAGAGGCCGAATCCCGTATGAAAACCTGTTACCAACTCGCCGACGAGTTGGGCCTGACAAAAGATGAGTTGCTGCCGCACGGCAATTACGTGGCCAAAGTGGACTACATGAAGGTGCTTAAGCGCCTGGGAGACAAGCCGGACGGCAAGTTCATCGAGGTGACCGCCATCACGCCCACGCCGCTGGGTGAGGGCAAATCGACCACCGCCATGGGGCTTTTGCAGGGGATGGGCCGGCGCGGCAAAAAGGTGGTCGCCTGCATCCGGCAGCCCTCCGGCGGGCCGACCATGAATATCAAAGGCTCGGCGGCCGGCGGAGGACTCTCGCAGTGCATCCCGCTAACGGAGTTCTCACTGGGCCTGACCGGCGACATTAACGCCGTGATGAACGCCCATAACCTGGCCATGGTCGCACTGACCTCGCGAATGCAGCACGAGCGGAACTACGGCGACGCCCGGCTGGAGAAGATCGGATTGAAGCGGCTGGACATCGACCCGACCAACGTGGAGATGGGCTGGGTGATCGACTATTGCGCCCAAACGCTGCGCAACATCATCATCGGCATCGGCGGCAAGATGGACGGCTACATGATGCAGAGCAAGTTCGCAATCGCCGTCTCCAGCGAGGTGATGGCCATGCTGTCGATCTTCAGCGACCTGAAGGACCTACGCGAGCGGATGGGCGGCATCGTGGTGGCATACGATAAGAAGCGGAACCCTGTTACCTGTGAAGACCTCGAAGTGGCCGGCGCAATGACCGCCTGGCTGCGCGAGGCGATCAATCCGAATCTAATGCAATCGTTGGAGGGCCAGCCCTGCTTCGTACACGCCGGCCCGTTCGCAAACATCGCCGTGGGCCAGTCGTCGGTCGTGGCCGACAAGATGTGTCTGAAGCTGGCCGACTACCACATTACCGAGTCGGGCTTCGGTGCCGACATCGGCTTCGAGAAGTTCTGGAACGTCAAGTGCCGATACAGCGGCAACACGCCCAACGTCTCGGTAATCACCACGACCATTCGTGGGCTGAAGCACCACGGGGTCAGCGCGGGTGCCCTGCCCTGCCCTCCGGGCAAACCGATCCCAAAGGAGTATTTCGAGGAAAACCTGGCCTGGCTCGAGGACGGCATGAGCAACCTGTTGCAGCACGTCAATACGGTCAAGAAGGCCGGCATCAACCCGGTGGTGGCCATCAACGCCTTCCATACCGATACCAAGGCGGAAATCGAGATGACCCGAAAAATGGCCGAACAAGCGGGCGCCCGGGTGGCCGTGTCCAGACACTGGCAACAGGGCGGCGAGGGGGCGCTAGAATTGGCCGACGCCGTGATCGACGCCTGCAACCAGGAGGTCCACTTCAAGTTCCTCTACGAGATGGATACCCCGCTGCGCGAGCGCGTCGAGCTGATCGCAAGGGAAGTCTACGGCGCCGACGGCGCCAGCTACACGCCGGAAGCGGAGGCCAAGGCCAAGCGGTTCGAGGCCGATCCTAAGTTCAACGACTACACCACCATGATGGTCAAGACCCACCTGAGCCTCACCCACGACCCGGCGATCAAAGGCGTACCCAAAGGATGGACCCTGCCGATCCGCGATTTCCTGATCTACGGTGGGGCCCGGTTCATCTGCCCGGTGGCGGGAAATATCTCGCTGATGCCGGGAACCTGCTCAGACCCGGCCTACCGCCGCGTGGATGTGGACGTGGATACTGGAAAGGTGAAGGGGCTGTTCTAGCGAGAGCGAGATTGCAAATTGAAAATTGGGAATTGAAAATTGAAAATTGTTTAAGAAGGAGTCCACAATGACCGCGGAGATCATCAGCGGAAAGGACCTGGCCAAGGTGATTCGCGCTGAATTGGGCGAGGAAGTGGCCGAACTGAAGGAGAAACATGGCATCGTGCCCGGGCTGGCTACGGTGCTGGTAGGCGAGGACCCTGCCTCGGTTTCCTATGTCACGGCCAAGGGCAAGGCCTGTGACAAGATCGGCATCAAGTCGTTTCAGCACACGCTGCCCGCGGAGATCAGCGAGGAGGAACTGCTGAAGCTGGTTGACGAGTTGAACCACAACGACGCGGTCCACGGCATCCTGGTTCAACTCCCCTTGCCCAAACATATCAACGAGAGCAAGGTGCTCTATGCCATCGACCCGAACAAGGACGTCGACGGTTTTCACCCGGTCAATGTGGGCCGGCTGGTGATCGGCGAAGAGGTGTTTCCTCCCTGTACCCCGGCCGGGATTCAGGAGTTGATCGTCCGCAGCGGAACACCCACCGAAGGGGCCGAGTTGGTGGTCGTCGGCCGCAGCAACATCGTGGGCAAGCCTATCTCAATTATGATGTTGCAAAAGAAGGCCGGTGCAAACAGCACCGTCACCATCTGCCATACCCGCACCCGCAACATCGCGCAGCACACCCGCCGGGCCGATATCCTGATCGTCGCCGCCGGTAAGCAAAACGCCGTTACCGCCGATATGGTCAAACCGGGCGCCACGGTAATCGACGTAGGCGTGAACCGGATCGGTTTCACCGAATCGGGTAAGGCCAAGCTGGTCGGCGACGTAGACTTCGAGGCCGTCAAGGAAGTCGCCGCCAAGATCACCCCCGTCCCCGGCGGCGTCGGACCGATGACGATCACGATGTTACTAAGAAATACAGTCCGAGCGGCCAAATTTTCTCAATTGCAGGTAGCTTAGATGTCATGGGGCTAGCTCAGGGCACGTTTGTTTGACGGCGTCGAGAATATCTTCGGCCTTGGTTACCGCCATCTTTGCGGTATCCGAAGAAACCTGCGTTAATCCGCCATAGTCGCCGGTTTCACGCAAATCCATAAGGAAGTCAAATGCATTGCCCAATTCGGATGACCATTGACCGCTGTGCACGAGTTCGCGATGGAGGGCGGCGCGAACCGCCGAGTGTTTGGAGAATGATTGTCCACGAAGGGCAAACAGTGCGGTGAGGCCATGAAACGCGGCAAAGTACGCCCGCGACGCGGCAGAATCGCCGTCGCTGTCCACAAGTTGCTTGGCAGAGGCCAACGTCCGACATGCCCGTTGCCACTGGATAGCAACAAAATCTCTCATACGGTTACCCCTTCCTGGTGAGCGCTTCGATAAAGGGGGCATTCCACCGTCTCGTATTCCTCCGCTTCCACGGGCTTGATACTAATCCGTCGCCCAATCTGTAGGGCCAAAGGATAGAGGACATCGAGCGAAGTTTGCAGATCCCGCCCATAATCGACTGGCCCGTCGAGCAGGATCAGCAGGTCGATGTCGCTGTCTGGCCCAGCCGTCCCGCGTGCCTCTGAGCCATACAGAACCACTCCTCGGAGGCGTTCAGGAAACGCAGTCTGCAAGATACCTTTGACTCGATCGAGCAATTGATCCCGGTTCATAGCTGACCTCTTCGAGCCCATCCAAACCTATCGGTATTATACTGATCGGCAATGGGACATGCCAGACCTACGGCCACGGCCGAAATAATCCGATGGGGCCGGTTTTGCGGCTGGTGCGGGACGTGTCGGCCGGCCGCCGGGAAACTCGCCTGCACGGCGATTGCACACGGCTACTATGCGTTCTACGCTTGATAAGAGATTGCCTGGCTTAGATACCTGGAAGCACGGGTTTGCTGCAATGAACTCTTTTCTGAAGAAGGTCATCCGGTTCCTTGCCGGCGAGGGTGGCCCTACGGCCGTCGAATACGCCGTGGTGATGATGCTGGTCTTCCTGGTCTGCCTTTCTACGGTGATTCTGCTGGGCGAGGCAACCAGCGACAGCTTCGAGGACTCGAGCAAATCGCTCGAAGACGCACTTGGGGCGGCCGGCACGCCGGGAGCACAGCCAAAACCCATTTCTCGCGCCGGTTCTCCGGTTCCAGTTCTCGCTGTGCGCTGCGAAGGCTACCGCGACTAGCTCGGACAGTGCCAAGCTTCATCTTCTCGGTTGACATCCGACGGTCGTCCAAGTATAAATGTATAAAATCATTTTTCTAACAAATTGAAAACTTTTTACTGACACAGGGAGGAAAGCACAATGGCAGACAACCGGCGGTTGAATCGTTCCGTGGAATTGGGGCAATTCGTTTTTGAGATTGGGCTCGCTGCCCGAATGGCGCGTTGCGTGACGCTGCTGGGCAGTGTGATATTGGCAGGCACGTTGGCCTTCGGCGAGGACTGGCCGACGTATCGCCACGACACCGCACGCAGCGGTATTACGTCCGAAAAAATCGCACTGCCGCTGGAAGAGTGTTGGGTGTTCGACCCGCGGCACGCGCCGGAGCCGGCCTGGGGTAGCCCGAACCCGAGGCCCGTGGGCGGGTGGTATGGTCTTAGGGAGTTGCGCCGTGTCCATTTCGATGACGTGTTCCACGTGGTCGTGGCCGGCGACGCGGTCTATTTCGGTTCCTCGGCAGACGGCAATGTGTACTCGCTCGAAGCGACCAGCGGCAAGGTGCGTTGGAGCGCGCTGACCGGCGGGCCGGTAAGGCTGGCGCCGACGGCGTGGAAGGACCGGGTTTATGTAGGCTCCGACGATGGCTTCGCCTATTGCCTTCGGGCGAGCGACGGCAAAGAGGTGTGGAAGGTCCGGGTAGCCCCGAACGATCAGAAGGTATTGGGGAGCGGCAAGATGATCTCGCTTTGGCCGTCGAGGACGGGTGTGTTGGTGGACGAGGGGACTGCTTATGTGGGCGCGGGCATCTTCCCGGCGGAGGGCGTGTACCTGCTGGCGCTCCGCGCGGAGGATGGGCAGGTCATCTGGCGCAACGACACCTGCGGCGAGGCAGCCATGAGCCGCATCTCACCCCAGGGTTATCTGCTCGCATCCAAGACCGCCCTTTTTGCGCCCATGGGTCGGGTGTCGCCCGCCGGGTTCGACCGCAAGGACGGCCACTTGCTGCATGAGGCCTATTTCACCCACTACGTTGGTGGTGCCTATGCGCTGCTGGCCGGCGACAAGGTTTTCACCGGCACCAGCGAGATCATGGGCTATGATCAGAAGTCGCCGGGTGCCCGATTCGCATGGTTCAAGGGGCGACAGCTCATCGTCACCACCGATGCCACCTACCTGGCGACCGACAGCCAACTCGTCTCCCTCGATCGCAAGCGTTATGCCGAGGCCAGTGTGCAACATTTTGCCCTGCGAACCGAAAGGCCCAAGTTGAGCCGGGAACTGCGAAAGGCAAAGCAGAACGCGGAGAAAAAGCTAAAGGGCGCCAACGAAGAGTTGGCCAAGGTCAAAAAGTGTCACGAAGCGATGGAAGAGGAGTGGAATCAGGCCGAGGCAACCATGACTTCAAGCATAACCTGGCAGGCGCCGTACGACTGCCCCCACGCTTTGATCCTGGCCGGCAGCGTGCTCTACGCCGGCGGGCAAGACCACGTTGTCGCAGTGGATGCCGCGACGGGCAAGAAGCTGTGGACGGGGCAGGTCAAGGGCAAGGCCAAGGGCCTGGCTGTGGCGGCAGGACGGCTGTTTGTCAGCACCGACACGGGGTCGATCTACTGCTTCGGTCCGGCGGGTTCCAAGGTCGTCGGTTCCGTGCGGCAGCCGACCAATCCGTCTCCCTATCCGCGCGACGAGTTGACACCCGTGTTCGAGGCGGCCGCCGAGCACATTATCCGAACGACCGGAATCAACAGAGGCTACTGTCTCGTCCTGGGCTGTGGCACGGGCCGACTGGCGTTTGAGTTGGCCAAGCGGACCGAATTGAAGATCTGCGGCGTGGAGCCGGATCGGCAAAAGGTCGAGGCGGCACGGAAGGCACTCGATACCGCCGGGCTCTATGGAACACGCGTGCTCATTGACCATGGGGACTTGTCGCGAGTTCCGTATTCCGACTACTTCGCCAACCTCGTCGTATCCGAAAGCGCGCTGATCTCCGGCGAACTGCCCAAGGGCACCAAGGAAGCGTTCCGCATGTTGAAGCCTTTGGGCGGCACAATCTGCATCGGCCAACCGGTCGAAGCCAAGGGACATGCGAAGCCGGTCGAAGCCGCGTCGCTTCAAGGCTGGCTGAAAGAAGCGGGCGTCAAAGATGGCAAGGTGACCCACGACGACGGCATGTGGGCGACATTCACCCGCGGGCCGCTGCCCGGCGCAGGTAGTTGGACACATCAATATGCCGAGCCCGGAAACACCGCGTGCAGCGACGATCAGCTTGTGCGATGCCCGCTGGGCCTGTTGTGGTTCGGCCAACCGGGTCCCGGCAAGATGGCCGAGCGCCACCGCCGCGCGTCCGCTCCGCTGGCGATCGACGGCCGCTTTTTTGTAGAGGGTGAGGGAACGGCTCCCAGAATAGGCGCCGGCAAAAACGTCATAATGGCCTACGACGCCTACAACGGGCTGAAGCTTTGGCAGCGCGACATCCCCGGCGCCATCCGCACGCACGCCTCGCGCACGTGCAGCAACATGGCGCTCCGCCGGGACGGCCTGTTCGTGGCCGCGGGCGATAAGTGCCTGCGGCTCGATCCGGCCACCGGCGAAACCAAGGCGACCTACTCCGACACCAAACCTCAACCGTGGGGATATGTCGCTTGCGTGGGAGGACTGCTTTACGGCAGCCGATCCGCCGACTCCGGGGAAAGCGACCGTCTGTTTGCCGTCGACATCAAAACCGGAGAGGTTCGCTGGGCCCACGAGGCCAAGCAGATCCCCAACAACTCGATCGCCATCGGCGACGGGCAGATTTTCTTCGTTACCAGTGGTGTTACCGACGACGAGCGGCAAAAAGCAATTGAAGAGCAGCACGCAATCATCAAGAACCTTCCTGAACCCTTGCGCGCCAAGGCCAAAACTGCACCGGAGAAGGCCGACGTGCGGATGGTCGTCGCCCTGGACGCCACGACCGGCCAAGTACGGTGGAAGAAGCCGGTCGATCTGACCAACTGCGGCGGCTACCATGAAGCCGTACCCGGCCGCCACATCTTACCGGCAGCGATGTACAACAACGGCGTATTCACCCTGTTTGGCGTATATGTCGACGGTCATTACTGGAAGCAATTCTTCGCCGGCCAGTTCGATACCCGCCGAATCACCGCGCTTTCAGGCAAAGACGGAAAGCTGCTCTGGTCGCGTCCGATCGGCTTCCGGGTGCGGCCGCTGATTATCGGCGACACGTTACACGCGGAGCCCTGGGCCTTCGACTTGCACACGGGAGAGCAGAAAACGCGAGTGCATCCGGTCACTGGCCGGAAGGAAGTCTGGCAGTTTGCACGGCCCGGGCACCACTGCGGATGCCCCGCGGCCTCGCCTCACACGATGCTCTTCCGCTCCTACTGCCTGGGCTACTACGACCTGGACGGCGACTACGGGACCATGCACTTCGGCTCGATACGGCCGGGCTGCTGGATCAATTTCATTCCCGCCAACGGGCTGCTCATCATGCCGGAAGCCAGCTCCGGATGCATGTGCCCCTTCCCCAACATGTGCACCGTGGTCTTGAAGCCCGGGAAGCAGGACCGGGCATGGGCATGGTTCAGCTCCCCCGGCCCGATGACACCGGTCAAGCGCTTGGGCGTCAACTTCGGCGCCCCAGGCGACCGCAAAGACGCAGCCGGAAAGCTTTGGCTTGGCTATCCCCGGCCCGGTGGATCGCTGGTGCTGCAATTCAAGATCGACGTCTCATTCCACTCCGGCGGCCGGTTCGTCAAAGGGGATTCCGTGTATGGGAAGACGACGACCGGAACCGACGACCCGTGGCTGTTCGCCTCCGCCGCACGCGGCTTGCGAAAGTGCGTGGTTCCGCTGTTGGGTGAGAATGATGCTCCGGCAGCTTATCGCGTGCGGCTGGCGTTTGCCGACCCGCAGAACGACCAGCCGGGCCGCCGCGTGTTCGACATCAAGCTACAAGGCAAGCTGGTCCAGGAGGATTTCGACATCGTCAAGGAGGCCGGCGGCCGGAATCGGGCCGTCTTCAAGCAGTTCGACGGCATCGAAGTAAGCGATAAACTGGTAATCGAACTGGTGCACAAGGCCGGAAAGCCCACGGCAGAACAACTCCCGATCCTCCAAGGTGTAGAGATTGCCCGCTAGCGCGGCTGTTCGATTCCAGTTACCTTTAGTTTACAGTTCCAGCGACCGTGCTCCCGCCGTCAACCGGCAAGCAGACGCCGGTGACGAAGTCATTTTCGACCAGGAACACGACCGCATGGGCGATGTTTTCCGGGCGGCCGGCACGCTTTACCAGCGTGCCGGCAACCGCGCCTTTGAGCTGCGCCTCGGAAAGGTCCTCCGGCAGCATTACCGGCCCGGGGAGGATGCAGTTGACCCGAACCGCCGGATTGCGCTGGGCCAACTCGACGGCCATTGTGCGGCTCAGCACGGGGATAGCCCCTTTGCTGACGAAGTAGGCCGCGTGGTTGAGATTCGGACGCACCGTGGCCCAATCACCGATGGTCACGATAGCGCCCCCTTCCGGCTGTTCGACCATAATCAGCCCGGCTCGCCGGCAGCAGAGGAACGTGCCCAGGGCGTTAATCTCGAAATGCCGCTGCACGTCCTCGGCAGTCACGTCTTCCAACGGCTTGGGCTGCCAGATTGCGGCCGCGGTTACCAAGACGTCCAGCCGCCCAAAATGGTTTAGGGTTTGCTCGAAGAGCCGATCCACTTGCGACTCATCGGCCACGTCGGCCCGAAACGCCCGGGCATGGCCCCCCTGCCCTTCCAGTCGTTCGACGGCTTGCCGGGCCTCTTCGGCCGAACGATTGTAGTGCAAGGCAATCGAGTAGCCGCGCCGTGCCAGCGCGGCTGCCACCGCGTTGCCCACCCGGTGCTTGCCGCTGCCGGTGATCAGGGCTACCTTCTGGTTGGATGGCTGTTCCATCATGACATGACCCTTCAATGAACGATCGTCTATGTTTAGCCGCCGGGCTTGCCCGGCGCGTTCTCCAGTGGTCAGTTGGCGCGTTCTTCAGTGGTCAGTTGGCGCGTTCTCCAGTGGTCAGTTGGGGCGGCAGTTGAACTGCCGCCCCAACAGGGTATAGTCTATCGAGGGTATTCTGGAACTCAATACTATGGGAAGCGACTCTGCTGTGGGAGGCGACTCTGTCGGCGATGGTAGTCCGTGGCCGATTCAGTCGCCGACAGAGTCGCCTCCCACAGATGCCAAGCGAAAGGAAGGCTGATGAACGTATTGGTAGCCGGCGGGGCGGGCTATATCGGTTCGCACGCCGTAAAACAGCTAATCGAGGCCGGACACCGCGTCGTGGCAGTTGACAACCTGTACCGCGGACACAGCCAGGCGGTCCACCCGCAGGCCACCTTCCGCGAAATCGATCTGGCCGATATGCAATCGCTGGTCGACGTGCTGGCCGAAAACAAGATCGACTGTGTGATGCACTTCGCGGCGCTGGCATACGTGGGCGAGTCGGTCGCCGATCCGCTCAGCTACTATGAAAACAACACGGCCGGCACGATCAGCCTGCTGAAGGCGATGGACACTACGGGCGTGAAGCGGCTGGTGTTCAGTTCGACCTGTGCCACCTACGGCGAGCCGGAAACCACACCCATCGTCGAAACCATGCGCCAGGAACCGATCAGCCCCTACGGCTGGTCCAAATGGTGCGTCGAGCGTGTGTTGAAGGACTACGCCGCGGCGGACAAGGAGTTCGCTTTCGTCTCGCTGCGATATTTCAACGTGGCGGGCTGCGCAACCGACGGCTCGCTCGGCGAGGACCACGACCCGGAGACACACCTGATCCCGGTGGTGCTGCAAACCGCACTGGGCCGCCGCGAGAAGGTCACGGTCTTCGGCACCGACTATCCTACCCCAGACGGAACTTGCATTCGCGATTACATTCACGTCGAAGACCTATGCACCGCCCACATCACGGCGATGGAGGCCCTACGGCCAGGCGACGGGCGGTTCTACAACCTGGGTATCGGCAGGGGATATTCGGTGCGAGAGGTGATCGACTCGGCCAGGCGGATCACCGGCATCGACATTCCCGTCGAGTACGGCAAGCGGCGCCCCGGTGACCCAGCCGTCCTGTTCGCCGATGCGGGGAAGATCCAACACGAGCTGGGCTGGTCGGCCCGTTACACCGGCATCGACCAGATCGTGGCCACCGCCTGGCGCTGGTTCGAGAAGCACCCGAACGGCTACACGGACTAGTCCCGCAATCCGGGGCCCCAGTTCGTCGGCACCTGGGCCTGCCGGATCGCATACTACAAGGTGCTGAAGTCCCGTGAGCGGCAGGAATACGGATTCCGGGCCACCCGATCAAGACAGAAATCAGGCCGTTTGGCAGCCCCGAACGACCGTGAGGAGGGATTTCCGGACCAGGCCGAAATTTGGAGATTTCGTCGTAATATCTTTCGAGATAAGCACTTACAGCGATTACGCCAACTTCGGTTCCAACCAATTCCGGCGATTCTGGATTTTGGCGGTTGACAGGGTTGTAGCGATGAGTATAATCGCAGGTGTGCTAGCAGTGCTACGGCTGAAACAGAAA
>JAUWHT010000141.1 GCA_030605745.1 Pirellulales bacterium
CAAGAAGGAAAGCCCCGAACTGCCCGATGATCTGATGGTTCACAAGCCTTATATCGATGCGGTCACCTACCAGTCGCCTAAGGCAAAGGGCGCGCGGATGCGCCGGGTGCCGGAAGTGATCGACTGTTGGTTCGACGCCGGTGCGATGCCCTTTGCCCAGTGGGGATATCCCCGCCGGCAGGGCTCCGCCGAGCGGTTCGCCGCGCAGTTTCCCGCCGATTTCATCAGCGAGGCCCTCGACCAGACCCGCGGTTGGTTCTACAGCCTGCTGGCCATCAGCACGTTGCTGTTTGGCGAAGACGAAAAACAGGAGGAACAGGACGCGGCGACGCCGGGCGTTCCGTATCCGCACCCGTTCTGCAATTGCATCGTGCTGGGGCTGATGCTGGGTGAGGACGGTGGTAAGATGTCCAAGAGCAAGCGGAACTACCGCGAGCCGAACGAAATTTTCGACCGCTACGGCGCCGACGCCCTGCGGTGGTACTTCTTCTCCGCCCAGCCGCCATGGACGTCGATCCGCTACAGCGAACCGGCGATCAAGGCTTGTATTCCAGAGTTCCTGCTGAAGCTGTGGCACGTCTACAGCTTCTTTGTGATCTACGCCAACATCGACCGTTTCGATCCGGCCCGGGCAATCGGCGGCGACGCCGGGCAACTCGACGCAGAGGTGCTCTCCGGCGCCAAGGACTATCGGCCTATTGCCGATCGCGGCGAGTTGGACCGCTGGATCCTCAGCGAACTGAACCGCACCGCGACGGCCGTGACCGAACGAATGGACGCATACGACAACTACGCGGCCTGCACCAAGCTGACCGAATTCCTCGACGCGTTGAGCAACTGGTACGTCCGGCGCAGCCGCGACCGGTTCTGGAGCGGCGAGCAATCGGCCGACAAGACCGACGCCTACTGGACGCTCTACGAATGCCTGCTGAGCACCTGCAAGCTGATTGCCCCATTCGTACCCTTCCTGGCCGAAGCAATATGGCAGAACCTGGCAGTGGCGGCGTACGGCGATCGGGTAATCGAAAGCGTTCACCTGTGCGACTATCCCACCGGCGACGCCCATCTGATCGACGAGACCCTTTCTGAACAGATGGCCTTGGCCCGGGAAATCGTCTCGCTGGGGCGCAGCGCCCGGATGCGAGCCGGGCTGAAGGTCCGCCAGCCACTTTCACTGGTGGAAGTCATCCTGGTCGATCCCGTGCAGCAGCCCTGGCTGGAACAACACGCCGCGCTGATCCGCGAGGAACTCAACGTCAAGCAAGTTGAATTCACGCAGAAGGCCGACCGGTACATCACCTACACGGTGCTGCCCGATCTGAAGCGGCTCGGGCCGCGGCTGGGCAAACGACTGCCCGCGCTTAAGAAACTGCTCGCCCAGGCCGACGGCGGCAAGCTGCTTGCCGAACTTGAGGCTGGCGGCGGGTTGACACTGGAGTTGCCGGACGGCCCGGTCACGCTCGACTCCGACGATATCCAGGTCCACCTGCAAGCCAAACAGGGCTGGGCCGCCGCGCAGGGTCGCTCGTGCGTAGTCGTGCTCTCCACCGAACTGACCGACCAGTTGATCGCCGAAGGACTGGCCCGCGAACTGGTCCGCGCCATCCAAGACCGCCGCAAGGAAATCGGCTGCCAGTACACCGACCGGATCGCCGTGGGTGTGACGAGTCAGTCGGACGAGCTTCGCTCGGCAGTCGACCAGTTCCGCGACTACATCCAGGGCGAGACCTTGGCCGTCGAACTCCACTACCAGACCATACCTGGTGCCGAGCCGGCCGAGCGCAAAGTAGCAGGCCACGAGTTGATGCTGTACGTGAAGGTGGTTTCGGCCCCGGCATAGTTTAGCCCCGGCGTCCACGCCGGGAAATTTCGCCGCGTGGACGGTTAAACAGTTGCCCCCTATATCATATTGGCACGAAGCGCGTCGCCGATACGCAAGTCCTTACCGCTACATGGCTTGCGTCGTTTTCACTCCAGATTTTCGCCAAATTCTGGCCAAGTTCTTCCACAATCTTGCAGAATCACGACATCCGGTGGTTGACTTCTTTCGTGGCCTGGTAAATAATTGAAAGTGTCTGAGGATTCTCATTTAGCCCGCCGTGAATACACCACCATGCTGGCCGAAGAACGTCGTAATCGTCTGCTGGAGTTCGTGCGGGTGCGGCGATTCGCCTCGCTGCCCGACTTGGCCGAGCAGTTGGACGTCTCCGAATCGACCGTCCGCCGCGACCTGGAGTACCTGGAGGAGCAAGGGTCCGCGCGACGGATCCACGGCGGGGTGCTCTACACCGGCAGCTCGCCCAAGATGCCGCACTTCGACGCCAGGCAGCCAGCCCAGTGGACAGAGAAAAAAGCGATCGCCGAGCATGCAGTTCGACTGATCGAGGACGGCGATACGGTCCTTTTGGATGGGGGTAGTACCACCTATGAGGTTGTCCGGCTGCTGGTCGGCCGGCTGCTGCACGTGGTCACCAATTCGCTGCCGGTGGCCAACCTGCTCGCCTCCGACAGCAACAGCGACCTAGTATTGATTGGTGGGAACATCTGTCCCCGGACCGGTGTTGCCCAAGGGCCTTATGCTAACAGGATGCTGGGGACGGTTCGGGTGCGAAAAACCATCCTCTCCGTGGCCGGGATCAATGACGAGGGATTTTTCAACAACAACCTGCTGCTGGTCGAAACCGAGCAGGCGATGATGGAGGTCGCCGACGA
Source organism: Pirellulales bacterium (assembly GCA_030605745.1). Lineage (GTDB taxonomy): Bacteria > Planctomycetota > Planctomycetia > Pirellulales > Thermoguttaceae > JAUWHT01. The sequence continues at coordinate 2,713 of JAUWHT010000141.1, forward strand.
GGTGATCGTCGTGGCCGACAGCACGAAGTTCGGCCGCCAAAGCCTCGGCCACGTGTGCCCGCTCCGAGACGTCGATTACCTGGTCGTCGACGACGGCATTACCGAACAGTGGCGAAGCAAGGTTGCCGCCGCCGGCGTCCGGCTGATCGTCGCTGGGCTGACCGAGGATGGATCCTCATAGAAACCGTTATAGGAACCATTGCAACTGTTCACGAGGCATTCAGGCTATTAGGTATTTAGGCTGTTAGGCTGTTAGGGATGTGAACTCAACGTCCCTAACAGCCTAACAGCCTAAGCCCCTAACAGCCTAATCTCCTAAACGTTCCGCGAACGGTCGGGAACCATTTAGATGAGCATTGCCGCACCGATTGATCGAAGGGTTATTGATCGAAAGGTCATCGAGCAGATCATTCGGGAGATCGTGCTTGCGCAGGTCGGCGGTCCCGACGGCAAGCCGGAACTGGTCGTAACCGTCTCTGCCCGACACGTCCATCTTACCGACCGGGACGTCGAGACGCTGTTCGGCGCTGGGCACACGCTGACGGTGATGAAGGAACTCTACCAGGAGGGGCACTTCGCGGCTGAAGAGACGGTGATGCTGGTCGGGCCGCGCCGGCGGATGCTGCCCTCGGTGCGGGTGCTCGGTCCCACGCGCCCGGCGACACAAGTGGAGTTGGCCTTCACCGACGGGATCTCGCTGGGGATCGACGCACCGGTCCGGCAAAGCGGCCGGATCGACGGCACACCCGGCTGCGTGCTGGTCGGGCCAAAGGGCGTGGTGGAGTTGAAACAGGGCGTGATCCGGGCCGAGCGACACGTCCACATGAGCCCCTACGACGCCCGGCATTACGGCGTGAAGGACAACGACAGAATGAGCCTCCGGGTCGATTCCCCGTGCAACACCGTGTTTAGCAACCTGCTGGTGCGGGTCGGCGAAAAAATCAAGCTCGAGGTCCACCTCGATACCGACGAAGCCAATGCGTGCGATATTGATCACGCGCGCAAAGTGGAATTGATAACCAATAACTGAGCAACATTTCAGTGGAATGCAGCTTCTGTTGGGGTGGCAGTTAAACTGCCACCCCAACAGAGCACCGCGTGGACACGACGGCTAAACATTTTAGCAACCGTTTCAACACCATAGTTTTCCAAACCTGGGAGAAAAAAACATGGCAAAAGTAATGGAAGCGCTGGGGATGATTGAGACCAGGGGCTTTGTGGTCCTGGTCGAAGCCAGCGACGCAATGGTCAAGGCGGCCAATGTCGAGTTCCTTGGCTGGGACAAGGTCGGCAGCGGGATGGTCAGCGCGTTTGTGACCGGCGACGTGGCCGCCGTGAAGGCCGCCACCGACGCGGGCGCCGCAGCCGGCGGACGTATCGGAGAGGTCGTCAGCGTGCAGGTCATACCGCGACCTCACGACGATCTCGGCGTCGTGCTACCGTCCGGCGCCAAGCCGAAGCACGGCGCGGCGGCCAAGTAACACCAACTAACAACCACAACAAAGAAGGGAAATCACCACGATGCAAGACGCCATTGGATTGCTCGAAACCAGGGGCCTGGTCGCGCTGGTCGAAGCGACCGACGCGATGGCCAAGGCCGCCAACGTGCAGATTGTCAAGCGGGTGCAGATCGGCGGCGGGCTGGTGACCACCGTTGTCCGCGGCGACGTGGGCAGCGTGCGTGCCGCCGTCGAGGCCGGTGCGAATGCCGCCGGACAGGTCGGCGAACTGGTAGCCAGCCACATCATACCCCGGCCTGCCGAAGGCGTGGTCGCCGCGTTTCTGTCATGAAGATACTCGTGGCCAATCTTGGTTCGACGAGTTTCAAGTATCGGCTGCTGGACATGGCCGACGAGAGCCAGCTTGCGCGCGGCGAGATCGAACGGATCGGGTCGCCTGCAAGCCGCTGCTTCGTCGAGATCGGCAACGTCCAGAAAGAACACGAGTTGCAGGTGCCCGACCACGCCGAAGCGGTCCGCCAGTGCCTGGCCCGGCTTACCGACCCGGAGTTCGGCTGTCTGGACGATACGTCGGAGGTATCGGCCATTGCGCTGAAGGCAGTTCACGGCGGAAGAGTGACCGGTGTGCAGCGGGTAACGTCCGAGGTGCTTCGGGCCATGGAACAGATGATCCCGGTGGCCCCGGCACACAACCCGGCCTACATCGGGGCCATGCGGCAGTTGAGCGAACAGTTGCCGGAGATTCCGCTGGTGGCGGCCTTCGAAACCGATTTCCACCAGACCGTCCCGGATCGCAACTGTTATTTCGCCGTCCCCTACGAGTGGGCCGAGGGCGGGCTGATACGCCGATTTGGGTTCCACGGTGCAAGCCATCGCTACATTGCCACGCGAACCGCTGAGCTGCTCGGCCGCGACGACCTACGGATCATCTCGTGCCACCTGGGCGGGTCCAGCTCGTTGTGTGCCATCCGCGATGGCCGGAGCGTGGCCACCAGCATGGGCTTTAGCGCGCAGAGCGGTCTGCCGCAGAACAACCGCGTGGGCGATTTCGACCCCTTCGCACTGCCGTTGGTGATGGAGCAGACCGGGAAATCGCTTCCTGAGGTGCTCGACGTGCTGGCCTCCCAGAGCGGGCTGTTGGGATTAAGCGGCGTAAGCGGCGACCTGCGAGACATCGACCAGGCGGCCCGTGCCGGCAACCCACGCGCACGCCTGGCGCTGGACGTTTTCGCGGCCAGCACGCGGCATTACCTGGGGGCGTACCTGGTCGAGTTGGGCGGGGCCGACGTGATTGTGTTTACCGGCGGGATCGGCGAGAACCGGCCGGAGTTCCGCGCCGCCGTCTGCGAGGACCTCGACGAGTTGGGCATCGTGCTCGACCCGGACGCCAACGCGGCCGCCCGGGGCACCCGGGGCGAAGCAAAGATCAGCGCCGATGCGAGCCGTATCCAGATTTGGGTTGTGCCCACTAACGAAGAACTGATCGTCGCTCGGCAGGCCGCGCAGTTATTGGAGGGCTAACGAGATGTTTGTTGCCAAAGTTACCGGATCGATGGTCTCCACGCAGAAGATCGGCTCGATGGTCGGCCACAAGCTGTTGGTGGTCGAGCCGTACCGGCTGGATGCCGAGACGCACAGCACGCTGAGCGGGACCGGACGGACCTTGGTGGCCGTCGACACAGTGGGCACCGGCGGGGGCGAGTTCGTATTGATTACCCAGGGCTCCAGTGCCCGGTTGACCCCCGAGACCAAGACACTGCCGATCGACACGGTAATCATCGGCATTATCGACAGCGTCCACGTTGGTCAACAGTGCGTGTATAACAAGGATTCACCATGCAAATCGACGAAACACTCATCCGCAACGTAGTTGAACAAGTGGTTACCCGTTTGGGCGGCAACGGCAACGGCAACGGGGCCGCGGTTCCGGTTGTCGGCCCGGTTGCTGCCGGCTATCAGGGCCGCTTTGGGCTGTTCACTTGCGTTGATGAGGCAGTGGCCGCCGCCGCTGAGTCGTTCGAGCGGCTTTCCCGGGGCACACTGGAAGACAGAAAACGCATCATCGGCCATATCCGCCGCATATCCATCGAGCAGTCCGTCGAGTTGGGCACCATGGAAATGGAAGAGACCAAGATCGGCCGGCTGGCCCATAAGATCGAGAAGCTCGAGACGCTCGGAGAGCGGTCGCCTGGCGTGGAGTTCCTGCGCAGCGAGGTATTCAGCGGCGACCACGGGTTGGCGGTGATCGAGCACGGCCCGTTCGGTGTGATCGGCACGATCACGCCGGTGACGCACTCACTGCCGACGATCGCCGGTAACGCGATCAACATGATTGCGGCTGGCAACACGCTGGTGATCAATCCGCACCCGGGCGGCCGCCGCGTGGCAATCGAGGGCGTCCGCCGGTTCAACCAGGCCATATATGGCGACCTGGGCATCGACAACCTGATCTGCCTGATTACCGAGCCGACGATGGAGACGGCCGGCGCGATCTTCAAGCACCCCGATATTGCCCTGCTGTGCGTGACCGGTGGTCCGGGGGTTGCCCGGGCGGCAATGCAGCAGGCCAAACGGGCCGTGGTGGCCGGGCCGGGTAACCCGCCCGTGGTTGTGGACGAAACGGCCGACCTGGACCGCGCCGCACGATGCATCATCCTGGGCGGCGCGTACGACAACAACCTGCTGTGCATCTCCGAAAAACAAGTGTTCGTCGTGGAGCAGGTCTTCGACGCGATGATGGCTGCGATGGATCGGGCCGGGGCCGTGCGCCTGAACGCTTCGGAAGTCGATGCCCTGACAAAGGCCGCCATCACTAGCGTCGGCGAAGGCGAGAAGAAACACGACGTGCCCCACCACGATTTCCTCGGCAAGGACGCCGCCGTGCTGGCACGTGGGATCGGCAAGACCGTGCCGTCGAACGTCGAGCTGCTGTTCGGCGAGACCGACGAGTCGAACCCCTTCGTGCCGGTCGAGCAGATGATGCCTTTCCTGCCGTTTGTCCGCTGCCGCAACGTTGACGAGGCGATCGATATGGCCCATCGCAGCGAGCACGGATTCAGGCACACGGCCATCATCCACTCACACGACGTTGCCAACATGACCAAGATGGGCAAGAAGATGGACACCACGCTGTTTGTCAAGAACGGCGCGAGCATGGCCGGACTGGGGTTGGGAGGCGAGGGGTACATCTCTTTCTCCATTGCCACCCCGACCGGCGAGGGTATTACCACGCCGCTGACGTTTACCCGTGAACGGCGGTGCTCGATGATTGATAACTTGCGAATCCTGGGGATTGGGGATTAGGGATTGGGGATTAGGGATTGGAACTTGACTCTAATCCCCAATCCCTAATACCCAATCCCTTTTAGCCTCTTTGATTGCGGCCGCAGGCCGCGTTAGGAAAGCAACCATGTACATCGGCCGCGTTATGGGAAACGCTACGGCGGCTGTGAAGCACCCGTCGATGGAAGGTTTTAAGCTGCTGCTGGTGATGGCCCTGCAAGCCGACGGCCGCAGTATCGAGGGCGACCCGATCCTGGTCGTCGATACGCTGGGCGCCGGAAAAGGCGAAATGGTTATGGTCACCAGCGACGGCATCGGGGCCCGAGAATTGGTCGGCGACAAAAGCTCGCCGGTCCGCTGGTCTGTGCTGGGAATTCTTGACTGATTGTTGACCGATGGCTAAGAAATCGATTGATGTTGATCAGGTGGTCCGCGAGGTGCTCGCAGAACTCGATCATGCGCCAAATGCGGGCCACACCGACAACGAGTTGGTGATAAACGCCCGGGTGGTCACGCTCTCAGAGGTCGAAGGTCGGCTGGGTCCGGTCCGGCGGCTGGTGGTTCCGCCGCAAGCGGTAGTCACGCCGGCGGTGCGCGATGAACTCTACCGCAAGAACATCACGCTGGCTTACGCCACAACTGCGAAGCCGCAAGCGGCCGGCAGCTTGCGACTGGTGTTGGTAACGGCCGGCAAACGCTTTGACCCGGCAGCGCTGGTCCATGCCCTGGGCAAGGAAGATATCCAGGTCGAACAACATGCGTCCGATTGCCTGATCGCTGCCGCCGACCAGTTGGCTGCCGAGCTGCGCAAGGCCAATACCCTGGGCGTGTTGTTGACCCGGCACACGGCAGCCGGGCTGTGTCTGGCGAACCGGCATCGGGGCGTCCGGGCGGTGTCGGGGGCCGATGCTCCGGCGGTTGCCAATGCCGCGGCAGCAGTCGGCGCAAACCTGTTGGTGCTCGATCCGGGCGTGGTAGGTTTCTTCCAATTGAAGCAGATCGTAACCGAGTTCTGCCGCAGCGGAACTCGTGAGTGTCCTGAAGTATACCAAGAACAGCTAGGATAAAAGTAACACTTCATTCGGCTGAAGTGTTATGGATACCAATGCGAATCGGTCAAGTCATCGGCACGGTTACACTTAACCGCCGGCATCCCAGCTTGGCCGGTGCCCGGCTGAAGCTGGTCGTGCCGCAGTCGTGGGACAACCTGTTCGGCCGCTCGGAGGAGTCGATGGGCGAGATCGTCGTGTTCGACGAGTTGGGTGCGGGCGTGGGGAGCCGGATCGCAATGAGCGAAGGCCGCGAGGCCGCCATGCCGTTCTACCCGGAAGTCAAGCCGATCGACGCCTGCAACGCGGCGATCCTCGATACGCTCGAATTTGACTTGCCGGATAGCGAGCAATAGATTGTTAGGAGTTTTTAGGCTATTAGGCTATTAGGTTGTTAGGGGTTTAGGCTGTTAGGGATGTGAACACAACGCCCCTAACAGCCTAACAGCCTAAACCCCTAAATTGCCCTTAACCTTGCACGCGAGAATCAACCCATGCTCAACGTCCACAAGGTGAAACAAGAGATCTGCGAGATCGGCGACCGCCTGTACAAGAAGGGCTTCGCCGCGGCCAACGACGGGAATATCAGCTACCGGATCAGCGAAAAGGAGGTCGTCTGCACGCCGACGCTGATTAGCAAGGGCTTTATGAAGCCCGACGATCTGTGCATCGTCGACATGGAGGGCAAGCAGCTTTCCGGCCGCCGGGAGCGGACCAGCGAGGTGATGCTGCACCTGGCGATCATGAAGGAGCGGCCGGAGGTCAAGTCGGTGGTGCATTGCCACCCGCCCCACGCGACGGCCTTCGGCGTTGCCCGGGAACCGGTCCCGCAGTGCGTGCTGCCGGAGGTTGAGATTTTCCTCGGCGAGGTGCCGATCACCAAATACGCAACCCCCGGCAGCCGGGAGTTCGCCGACACCATCTTGCCCTTCGTCCACAAGGCGAATATCATTATCCTGGCCAACCATGGCACGGTCAGCTTCGCCGAGACCCTGGAAAAGGCCTACTGGTGGACGGAGATACTCGACGCCTACTGCCGCATCCTGTTGCTGGCCAAGGGTTTGGGGCGAGTCAACTACTTCAGCGAGCCGGAGGCCGCCGCGCTTCTGCAACTGAAAGAGAAGTTGGGTTTCCACGACCCGCGAACCGAAATGAAAAATTGTGATATCTGTGCCAACGACGTGTTCCGCGAAAGCTGGAAGGAAACCGGCGTCGAGCCCAAGGCGTTCCAGCCGCCAAGGTTCACGTGCACCACGGCGGCAGAGGCTGCACCCGCCGAGCAGGAGACCCTGATCCAGGCCATCACCGACCGCGTGATGGCGGTGTTGAGATAGTATGTTTAGCCGCCGGGCTTGCCCGATTTTCCGCAGGTTGGTGTAACGGCTAAGTAGAGTAGTTGTTTGATTGGGTTAGAGTCTATCGTTGTAACTTCTGCGCGCCGTGCGCGCATCTTGTACAGTACTTGTTCACCACACT
>JAUWHT010000078.1 GCA_030605745.1 Pirellulales bacterium
CGCGAAGGGCCGTGTTCGAGTACATCGAAATGTTTTACAATTCCCACAGGCGTCACTCAACGCTGGGCTACCTCAGCCCCGCCGACTTCGAGCAAGCCGCCTGACCCCTTTCCGGGCGTCCACGATCCCTGGGGAAGGGCACACTAACCACTCTCCACTAACCACTCTCCACTAACCACTCTCCACTAACCACTCTCCACTAACCACTCTCCACTAACCACTCTCCACTAACTTCATGCCTGAAATCCAAGCCTTTCGCGGAATCCGCTACGACCTGGGCCACGTCGGTTCCTTAAGCGACGTGGTCGCGCCCCCTTACGACGTGATCGGGCCCGAACTGCAGGAGGAACTCTATAAGAAGCACCCCTGTAACGTCGTCCGGCTGATACTCAACCGCGTCGAGCCGGGCGACGACGATGAGGCCAACAACCGGTATACCCGGGCCGCGCGGTTCCTGAAGAACTGGCAGTCCGAGGGTGTGCTGTTCACCGAGGCCGATCCGGCCGTTTACGTCTATCACCAGCAGTTTAGCTACGCGGGCGTAATGCACACGCGCCGTGGCTTCATGGCCCGGCTGAAGCTCTCGCCATTCGGCCAGGGACAAGTCTTTCCCCACGAGCAGACCATGTCCGGGCCCAAGATCGACCGGCTAATGCTCACGGCCGTCTGCAGGGCGAATCTCAGCCAGGTTTTTGGCCTATACCCCAACCCCGCACACGAGGCTCAGAACCTACTCGAAGACGCCATCGCCGGCAGCATCCCGGTCGAGGCCACCGACCACTTGGGTGTGGTCCACAGGCTATGGCCGGTGACCGACGTGTCGGTCATCTCGGCCGTTGCAAGTCTGCTGGGCCCTAAGCCGGTCTTCATCGCCGACGGACATCATCGCTACGAAACCGCCTGCAACTACCGCGAGCAGGTCTACGACAGCGGGTTCCTATCGAAGGAGCATCCGGCCAACTTCGTGCTGATGCACCTGGTGGCCATGGAAGACCCGGGCCTGATCGTCCTGCCCACACAGCGGCTGTTCCGCGGCGTGCCGCTGATGACGTCCGACGAGCTTCGCGCGAAGCTGGGCGACTGCTTCACCACCCGGCCGGCCGGCGAAGGTCCCGAGTTGGCCCGAACCGCCTGGGAAGAAATCCAAACCGGGCGTGACCAGGCCGTCCTTGGACTGTTCACACAGAAGGACCGGCGCTGGCTGATCGCCGAACTGACCAACGCCGGGCGCGCAAAACTGGCCGAACTGGCAAAGGACCATAATCAGGATTGGCGCGAGCTGGGCGTCAGCATCCTGCACCGGTTGGTCATCGAAAACCTCCTCCGATGCACCGACTTACCGAAGCCGCAGTACGTCCACCTGATCGAGGAAGTAATCGACGGGCTTGCTACCGGCGAGTACCCACTGGCCGCATTGGTGATGCCGGCCACGGTTGATCACATCCGAACGATTAGCCTCGGCGGCGAGCGGATGCCGGCCAAGAGCACCTACTTCTATCCCAAGCTGCTCAGCGGTCTGGTGATCAACCCGCTGGACTGACCGGGGTCCAACAACTTCAGATTGTTACATTCGCCCATAGCCCCGCCCGGAAGGGCGGGGTTGGAAGTATGGGCACCGGGCTGCGAACCCCGCCCTTCCGGGCGGGACTATGTTCCAAGTGTGCGGTTACTTCTTGACAAGTCATAACGCGTTGCGCCCGCCGAGACGCCCGGGACTGCGCTCCCGGGGAAGTCAAACCAGGGGTTTCACGTGCAACAGGTAATCCAGGGGATTTCCCTGTTCCACGTAGAACGTGCAGTTCACAGTGTGCCACCGCTTCGTCAGAAGCAGTGCCGTCAGCAACACGCCTGCACTGCTTGCCTTGCGGCAAGCAGTGGCACACCTCCCCAATCCCTAATCCCCAATCCCTAATCCACCAGAACTGGCATTTCCCGCTAGTCCGGTTCCTGGTTACAATCCCGCGTCCGGCGGCGGAAGTCTGCGCCGGCAACTCGGGCAAGGAGACCTCAAGTGGGCCGGGTGCTGTGTATTGCCAATCAGAAAGGTGGCGTCGGCAAGACGACCACCGCGGTGAATCTGGCCGTTACCATGGCCAAGGCCGGTGCGCAAATCCTGCTGGTCGATCTCGATCCGCAGTGCAACGCGACCACTGGACTAGGGCAGGAGCCAACCAAGAGCCATCCCTTGGTGGATTCTGCCCCCGTCCGTCAGGGGGTGTGCAAGACCGGCACCACGCGGCTCGATCTCTTGCCCGGCACTCGCAGCTTCCGCGACGTCGAGACGCTCACCCGCGACGATCAACAGCAGGCCGACCGGGTCCGCGAGCACCTCGCACGCGGCTTCACCGCATACGATTTTGTGTTGATCGACTGCCCCCCCTCACTGGGCCAACTCACAAAAACTGCATTGGCTAGCTCGACAGAGGTATTGATGCCCATCCAATGTGAGTATTTTGCCATGGAAGGGCTTGCACAGATGATTGAGGTCATCCGCCAGGTCATCGAGCAGAAGACGCGGTGGCTCGAGTTCGGCGGGATCGTCTTGACGATGTACGACCACACGCTGGAACTCACCCGGGAGGTCGACCAGGAGGTCCGTGAGTTTTTTGGCGAGATCGTCTACCAGACGGTGATCCCGCGCGACGTGGCGGTCGCCGAGGCGCCCAGCCATGGGAAATCCGTCATCGACTATGCACCCCGAGCCCGCGGGGCCCGGGCATACACGGAACTTTGCATGGAGGTACTTCAGCGTGACTAGGGAAAGACGCTTAGGGCGCGGGTTAGAGGCGTTGTTGGGCCGAATTCCCAGCCCGGCCGACGTACCGGACCCGGCCCAGAACCAGAACCAGGCCGAACCGGCACCCACAGTACCGGCCGAGCCGTCCGGTGCCCCGGGTCGGCTCGACCTGCGGCAGATCGACAGCAACCCTGCCCAACCTCGAAAGGACTTCGACCCGGCCGAAATGCAATCGCTGACCGAGAGCATTGCGGCCCACGGGCTGTTGCAGCCGGTCGTAGTCCGGCAGGTCGACGACCGGTACGAGTTGATTGCCGGCGAGCGGCGGCTGCGGGCGGCAAGGCAAGCCGGCTGGTCCGACGTGCCGGCAAATATCATCCAGGCCGACGACCGCCACACACTCGAACTGGCCATCGTCGAAAACCTACAGCGGAAGGACCTCAACCCGCTGGAAAAGGCCGCCTCCTTCCAACGCTACCTCGAGCAATACGGCAGCACACAGGAGGAATTGGCCTCGCGGCTGAAGCTCGACCGCTCGACGATCGCCAATCTGATCCGGCTGCTGGAGTTGCCCGAGCCGGTCCAACATGTTGTCCGCACCGGCGGGATCACCCAAGGTCACGCCCGGGCGCTATTGCCGTTGGGCGATGAGCGGGAGCAGATCGAGTTCTGCCGACGGATTCAACGCGAGGCGCTCAGTGTCCGCCAGACGGAGACGTTGGTGCGGGAGATGATCGAGGCGGCCGACGGCGGACCGCTGCTGGGCGTGATTGATCCCCAAGGCAACCGCTCGCGGCCGCGGCCGCCAAAGAGCGAGCACCTGGCCGCCTTGGAGCAGGAGCTACGCGCCGCACTGGGCATGAAAGTAAGAATCACCCACAACGCCCGCGGCCGAGGCAAGCTAGTGATCCACTTCCGCAACCACGAGCAGTTCGAGCACCTCCGCCGCCAGTTCACCGCCCCCGGCCGCCCCGACGTCAAGGCAGGTTAGTGGACCTTCAACGCTGATTTGATAGTTTAACCCGTATTATTCATCGAAAACCCGTGTAGCGGCTGGGCTTGCCCCGCGCGTTAGCACGGGAGCGTATTGGCCACCAACCAACGCGCTGGGCAAGCCCAGCCGCTACACGGGCCGCGCATATTGCCATCGAGGGGTGTGTACACAAGGACAGCAGCTTGCGGCCTAGCACCCCCGGCCGTAGGATGGAGTGTACAGACCAATCACGGGGCGTGGCGCAGTCTGGTTAGCGCGCCTGCTTTGGGAGCAGGAAGTCGGAGGTTCGAATCCTCTCGCCCCGACTCGCTTGCCTCAAACGCGTTTTGGGTCTTGCCTTTCGTGCACCGGCAATGCTTCACGGAAGATGCCATGCGGGAAAAACCACCGCCACAGCTTGTTGCGCTTTTGGAACGTCTGGGACTGGCCACTGCCGGGCAGGTTGGTCGGGTGGGGTGTCGGGTGCGGCGGCTGGCGCGGGATTTGCCCCGGTTCGAGTCGGTTTGGGTCGATGCGCTGGCCCAGGCGAGGATACTTACCCCGTTTCAGGCTGCCGAGATCAACGCCGGGCGGGGTGAGGCGCTGCGGATCGGACCTTACGTGCTGTGTAGACGCCTCACCTGGCCGAACTACGTGAACTGCTATCGAGCCCGAAGGCCGGACACCGTGGAAGTGGTCCGGCTTGCCGTGGTCGACGGCGCCGGCGGGCGGGGTGAGGAGATCCTCGGCCGGCTGGAGGACCTGGCCGCCGCATCGCAGAAGCTGGGCTGCGAGCAGCTTGCCCCGATCACTCGTGCTGAGTCGGCCGGCGATCGCATCTGGGCCGCCTCGCGGTGGGTCGAGGGCCGCACCGCGGCCGAGTGGATGGTCCACAACGGCCGCTTTCCGCCGGAGGTAGTGCTGGAGATTGCCCGGGCGATGCTCTCCGGGCTGGCGACCCTGGAAGAGGCCGGCATCTGTCATGGCGATTTGAGCACCTCGGGCCTGATGCTGACCGACACCGGCGGAGTAGTGCTGTTGCAGCCGGGCGTTCGGGCAATCCTCCGACCCGAGGAGGGCCACGCCCATGCCGAGTTGCTGCCCGAGGCGTACGACTACCTGGCCCCGGAGCGAATTACCCAGGGCACGGCGCCGACGATCGCCAGCGACGTGTACGCGTGTGGTTGCGTGTGGTGGCACCTGCTTTGCGGCCGTCCGCCGTTTGGCGGCGGCGACAGTCTGGCGAAGCTTCGCGCGGCGCAAGCGGCCGAGGTCTTCGACGTGCGGCGGTTGGCCCCCGAGGCGCCGAGTCCGCTGGCGGCGGCGGTTTCCGCGTGTTTGGATCGTGTTGCGAGCTGTCGGCCGGAATCGATGGCCCGGTTGGTGGCCCAGTTGGGCTTGCCCACCCGGTGCGGCAGGCTGGCGCTGGCCCGGTGCTTGGCGCGGCCGGTGCGGCCGTCGGCACGCGCGGGGTTCTCGTTTCGGGCGGTTTGCCGCTCGAGGCGGATGCCGCTGCGGGTGGCGGCAGCCACCGTTTGCGTGGTGGCTGCCACGGGAGTCTTATGGCCGGTTTGGCACGCGGGGCCGCCGATCGCCACCCATCAGAGAACCGCTCAGGAGTATGAAGAACAGAACGCCGCAGAACCCCGCCCTTCCGGGCTGGGCTATTCGGGCGATTGCTCCGATCACTTGGTTACGCGGGCGAGCTACGAAGCCGAGCGGTCGCCGTCAGAGACGCCTCCCACAATTCTGCAGGATCTCGTGCTTGCTACTGCCGATGGGCCGCTGGAGATCGAATCGCTCGAGTTGCATCCCGAGCAGTGTGTCCGCGGGATGCCGGACAAGCGGCCGTTGGTAATGGTTCCACGCGGCGGGTTAGTTGTCGACGTGGAGGATGTCCGCTTCGAGGATATCGACTTCGTTTGGGACCATTCGGCCGACCGGCAGGCGGCGATCGTGCAGCTTCGCGCCGCGCGGGCTGAGTTTTGTGGTTGCTCGTTCCGATCGAGCGATACGGCGTCCGGTCAACCGGCTGCCATCCGATGGACCCATCCGGCCGAGCGAACCGATTCGGTGTTGTCGTTACCCAGCGGCCGGTTGCAGCTTAGCGACTGCGTGTTGGGCCTGGTTGGTACGGGCGTCGACTGCCGGCCGATCGGGGCGGTGACGGTCGAGTTGAGCAATACCTTACATCTCGGCAGCGGGCCGCTGGTGCGGCTGGATCATTGCCCCAAGCCCGACGAACCGGTCCTGATCGTCCTTTCGCAAGTGACTACTCGCGGCTCGGGTCCGCTTATGAAATGCCGTTACCAGCGGATCGAGGACCAGCCGGGCGAGATTGCGATCCGGGCATCCCGGTGTGCGTTCATACCCGGCCCGGACACCGCACTGCTGGTGTTTGTCGGCCCGAAATCTCCCGGGCGATTGCTGCGAAATATGCGTTGGACGGGCCATGGTTCGCTGGTACCGCTCGAGGCGATAATCGCCGTATGGCATGACGGCGGCGTGAGGCGGCAGGTATTGGACGATGCGTCGTTTTCGATTGCCGGGCTGGTCCGCAGCAAGGTGGGTTTTGCCGGCGACGCCCAGTCCGGCCCCACCGCCAGTCGCATCATTCGTTGGCAAGCCCCGCTGCAATCGGCCGATCCGCCGGGAATTGATCCGACGGCATTGCCGGGGATGTGATTTCCACTTCGCCGCCGTGCCGGCTCTTGCCAGGGTTGTATCGATTCGAGTTTAGCCGCCGCGTCTATGCGGCGCAACTTCCCGGCGTGGACGCCGGGGCTAAACAACGGGGACGCGATGCCCGCATAATCGTTGCAAACCGAACCGGGGTAGTTCGGGGGCGGTTTTGCCTGTTCGACAGCCGTAACCTAGAGTTTCTTTAGGGTTTCCCACGATTGGCACACACACGTAGGTTCCATGCTTGTCTCCGACGAGGTACTGCAATCCAATCTCGACGTGGTTCCGGGAAGCGGCCACGTTGCGCTGAGTGCGGAACTGAGGGAACTGCTCGAGCGGGGTTTCGGCATGCAGTTCACCATCCTGGACGGGCAGACCGGCGAGCTGCTCCACGCGTCCGGCGACCAACCGGCCCGCGACTGGGCACTGCGGGCGGAGTTGTGCCGCGAGGTTGCCCGGCGCGGACGGCCCGAATTCATTGATGATGAGGACCCCTTCATCGCGCTCGCCCTGCCGCTGGGTCTCGCCGACGGCGACTCGCAGGTGGCGGTCGCTACCTTCGTCACCCGGCCAGTCGGACTCCAGGAGGACCTATCCGAGGCCGCCGAACTGCTGGGGATGGATCCGGAGGGGGCCGCCAGGTGGGCAAGCCGACAAACGCCCTGGTCGGCCGACACGCTGCACCGGGTAAGCAGACTGGTGCTGGACGAATCAGGTTCTCGGCGGCGGATCAAGCAACTCGAGGAAGAAACCGAAGATCTCTCGGCCCACCTGGCCGGCACCTACGAAGAAATCAGCCTGCTGTACCGGCTGACACAGAACCTGAAGATCTCCGCAAGCGACGAGGACCTGGGCCGGGTGGCGCTCGGGTGGATGCAGGAGGTGCTGCCGGCTTCCGCCTTGGCAATCCAACTGGTCCCCGTGGCCCGAGAGGACGAGGTTCTTAGCCACGAAGCCCGGCGACAGCCGGTGTTGCTCACCTGCGGCGACTATCCGGTCGACAATCAGCAGTTCACCGCATTGATCGAACACCTGGGTCTGGATGCGGCGAGCCGGCTGACGATCGTCAATCGCCAGATTACCGGGCGGCACGATTGGCCCTGTCCGAGCGTGCGTCAGATGATCGCCGTCTCGTTGGCCGAGGGCGAGAACCTGTTCGGCTGGCTGGCGGCGCTGAACCACATTGAAGACGCCGAATTCGGCTCCGTCGAGGCGAGTCTGCTCAGCTCGGTCGCGGCCATCCTGGGAATTCACAGCGGCAACATCGAGCTGTATCGCCAACAGTCTGAGTTATTGGCGGGAGTAATCCGTGCCCTGACCTCGGCCATTGACGCCAAGGACCCTTACACGTGCGGCCACAGCGATCGGGTGGCCCGAGTCGCGGTCTGCCTGGCCGACGAACTTGGCTGCGACGCCAAGACGCTCAACATGATCTACCTTTCCGGCCTGCTGCACGACATCGGCAAGATCGGCATCGACGACAGTGTGCTGCGCAAACCGGGCAGACTCTCCGAAGCCGAATACGAGCACATCAAAACGCACACGGAGATCGGCCACCGCATCCTCCGCGACCTGCGAAAACTCGACGAGGTCCTGCCGGTGGTCCTGCACCATCACGAGTCGTGGGACGGCGGCGGGTATCCGAAAAAGCTGCATACGGAAACC
This sequence comes from Pirellulales bacterium, assembly GCA_030605745.1. Classification (GTDB taxonomy): domain Bacteria; phylum Planctomycetota; class Planctomycetia; order Pirellulales; family Thermoguttaceae; genus JAUWHT01. The sequence continues at coordinate 8,058 of JAUWHT010000078.1, forward strand.
ATTCCGCTCCCAGCCCGAATCGTAGCCGTGGCCGACGCCTTCGACGCCATGGGAAGCGACCGACCGTACCGCAATGGAATGCCCGACGAAAAGATCGACGATATCTTCCGCTCGGGCGCCGGCCAGCAGTGGGACCCGGAAGTGGTCGACGCCTTTTTCCGCGCCCGCGACGACCTGCGTGAGATCGCCCAAGCCGAGCGGGAAACCGTCGAACTCGAACTACAGCAGTTAACGTAAACCATAAAGCCGCGACCGGTGGTCGCGCATTGTGCGCGGCATTTGCGCGACCACCGGTCGCGGCTTTATGCTGGGGCGCAAGCCGTTATTCGATCTCCACCAGCGGCTTCACCTCGCCGGTGCGGTCGAACTGGGCCACCAGCATCTCGGTCGACAGGTTGTGGCCCAAGAGCGTTCGGTTCGCCTTGGCGGCCAGCGACCGGTAGATCAGCCATTGCTGCCGGCCGATCGCCACGCGATAGCCTGCGGCCACCTCGTCCGGCTGAATCTTCAGCGACTCGGCCACGGTCAGCCGCCGCCAGGTCCTCTGCCGGGTCATCCGCCGGCGATCGAGATCGAGAAACAGCGGGGCATACAGCCGCCGGCCCTTGGCGGACTGGCATAACTCCAATCCTCGATCGGTACAAGTCAACTCACCGATGCGGCGGTCGGATCGCCATTCGGGCAAGGCCAATGGCAAGACCAGTGCCCGACGCTTGCTGCCGACGAGGAACCCCTCGCGGGTTTC
>JAUWHT010000112.1 GCA_030605745.1 Pirellulales bacterium
CGCGAAGGGCCGTGTTCGAGTACATCGAAATGTTTTACAATTCCCACAGGCGTCACTCAACGCTGGGCTACCTCAGCCCCGCCGACTTCGAGCAAGCCGCCTGACCCCTTTCCGGGCGTCCACGATCCCTGGGGAAGGGCAATGTCGTAGTCTATCCCGAGATAGTCATGCACCAACTTGTCTCTCATTCCCGCCATCGCCCGCCACTGAAGCTGGGGATACTTCTCCTTCAGTTCAACAGAAACTCTCTTGGCAGCCTCGCCGATGATCTCTATGCTCCGCACGAAGGCTCTTTTGAGTGTTTCATCATGCAAGAACGCATTTTTGCTCAATCCCTCCATCCGATCCATAAGGTACTTGGCTTCGTCCAAAATGTGTCGCAAGTAGTCAAGAGGCGAAACTGACATACTCTACCTCGCTAAGAATGTGAGGGCCGATGTATGGATCAAGCGCCTCAATAGTCACCAGCTCAACGCGACGATGGAGCGCATCCTCCAACAAGAACGACAGTTGCATGAAATTGTCGAAGGTCTTCTTGTCTGGCTCGAAGTGTACAAGCACATCTATATCACTTTCCGCATTCTGTTCTTGCCGCACAAACGATCCAAACAGCCCAAGTTTATTTACGCCAAATATCTTGATCTTATGATGACTGCGCCGGATTACTTCGAGCACGTCATTTTTGGTCTGAATCTGTGTCATTAAACCCTCGCTCAGCAGTTTCCTCACGGGTCTGTCTCTCGGCAGGTTCCCCTGGTTCTTCCCTTTTGCCTGGCCCGCTTCAAGAAAGACCCTATCCTCGCGCCGCTTCATTGTCAAGTGTCTCGTCTCGCCTCACTCGCCCCGTAGCTCGCACACTGCCAAGATACCCGGGCACTGCTGGACCTCGATCTGCACCAGGTCCGGTCGCGTGCCGAAGCGCGACTCCAACTGGTCGAGCAGCCGTTGTCCCAGGTGCCGGGCCAACAGTTCGGTGGTGGTGTTCGGGATCGGCAACAGCAAGCAATCGGACCGCGGAAACACCCAACGACGCCAGCCGCAGGTGACCTCGACCTCTTCCGGACCGGCAGCCACGTGGATCAGTGGGTGCTCGGTCGGCAGGAGCACGTGCTGGTCCAACTCGCCGACAATTTTGTGGAGCGAATCGCGCAGTGCGACGAAATCCACGACGCAATGGTTCTCGTCCAGCGGCCCGTGCACTTCGGCCGCCACCCGGTAGCTGTGCCCGTGCAGCGGCTCGCACGTATCGCCCTCGAACGTAATGAAGTGCGCGGCGTTGAAGACCAGATCATCGGTTGAGATTCGGACGTGGAAGTGCGGCATGGGAGGGGATTAGGGATTGGGGATTGGGGATTAGGACTGCAAAAACTCTTCAAGGATGGGCACGATTTGCTCGTGTGCGTCTTCGACGACGTAGTGTCCGGCGTCGAGCAGGCGGTGGACTTCGGCCTCGGGGAAGAAATCGAGGAAGTGGTCGAGAAACGCCGGCGTGAAACACCAGTCCTGCATCCCCCAGATCAAGCATACCGGATGCAGGCGAAACTGCTCCAGGCCGGCCTCGATCTCCGAAAGCGTCTGGTAGCTGGGGTGCCGCCAGTGCAGGGGGATATCGAGCACGAAGCGATGGATGGCAAGCCGGTGTCGCCAGCGGTCGTAGGGTGCCAGTAGTCCGGCGCGTACCGCGGGCGTCATCCGCTCAGGCTGGCAAACGGCCATCCGCAGCGCTGCCCGGGCGAACAGGTTGAGTCCTTGGACGCCCAGCCGTCCCAGCAGCGGCACGCGGCAGAGGCGAATCCGCAGCGGACACCGCCGCGAGCAGAAGGCGGCCGTATTCAGCAGCACAAACCGGGCGAACCGCTCGGGCGCAGCGACCGCCGCACCCAGCCCAATCGCTCCACCCCAGTCGTGAGCCAAAAGCGTGATCCGCTCCAGGTTGAGCTTCTCGATCAACTGGCCCAGGTCGTCGACGCGCCGGGCCAGCCGGTAAGAATACGCCTTCACACCCGGTTTGTCCGACAGCCCGCAGCCGATGTGATCGGGAACTACCACGCGGTACCGGCCGCGCAACGCCCGGACCAGCTCACGCCAATAGAACGACCAGGTAGGGTTGCCGTGGACCATAAGCAACACTGGCCCGGTGCCCTCATCCAGGTAGTGGCAGCGGAAGCCGTCGAGTGTGATCTCGTGCGACTGGAAGGGGTAGAGCGCTCGCCAATCATCGGTTTTGGGCATAATTGGGTCACTCTGCATTGACGAGCTTCAATTTCGAGACATCGGCAATTGTCAAGAAATCCTTGTCCTGTTGGAGAAGTTGCACATCGTTCTCGATGGCACAGGCTGCGATGATGCAATCGATGGTGTTTCGAACGGTTTTGCCGTTTGCACGTGCGGCCCGGTAGATGTCGGCGGCAAGATAGTAGGTGTTCCGCAAGGTTGGCAGATAGATGAACGGCGAGAAAAAACGCTTTACCTTCTTGCATTCTCGGCCTGAGACGATTCCTTGGAGGATCTCCGCGAGGATAGGACCACAAATACACAAGTTGTCGTTGTCAGTGATCACATTGATGAGCCATGTTGTCTCGCACGACTCCACATCTCGAAAGAAATCGATCCAGACGCTTGTGTCCACGAGAATCATTCAAACGACCTCCCGCGGCGCATTTCGGACAAATCGCCTTGCCAGTCGATTTTGCCACGCAGCTTCAAAATGTCTCTTTGTCTCCCGCGTTGGACCAGTTCGCGCAGGGCGTAGTCCAACACTTGGCGAGTCACCTTGATGCCGGTCAACTTTTTCGCCTGCGCCAGAATTTCCTCATCCAGCACAACATTGGTTCGTGCCATGTTTTCCATCCTTTTCTACACTGAATACTGAACACGATACACATTATATTGTATCTTGGGTGTATTGGCAAGACCGGCCCAGACGCAGGCAGCTCTCCCGGCTTGATGAACGGCGGACCAGAGGCGTACAATGGGTGATGGTGATCGTTTACGTTGGATTGGCGCGTGATCTGGTAGGACAACCACTACAAAATGGCCGAGGACTACTACAAGATTCTGGGGATTCGTCGCGACGCCTCGCAGGCCGAGATTCAAAAGGCCTATCGCGAGCTGGCGCGGAAGCACCATCCGGACATGAACCCCGATGACAAGGCGGCGAAAAGCAAGTTCCAGCAGATTCAGAAGGCCTTTGACGTGCTCAGCGATCCGGAGAAGCGTGAGATGTACGACCGCTACGGCAGTTCGTTCGAGACTTATGGGACGGGCGGACCGCGTGCAGGTCCGACTTGGGGTGCCGGGTTTGCCGGCGGGCCCGGCGGCTTCCATGCTGAAGACATCGACTTCAGCCAGTTTTTTGGCGAGCGCTTCGGGGAGGAGCCGGCCGGCGGATTCGGTGATATCTTCAGCCACTTTCGTCGCACTGCCGGGCAGGGAGGTCGCAAGACAGCCGCCGGCACACCCCGCCGCGGAAAAGACATCCTCCACGAAGTGCAAATCCCGTTGACTACCTCGATCAACGGCGGTGAGGTCCAGATCGCCATCCGTCGTCAATCGGGCAAGACCGAGACGATCGCAGTCAAGATCCCGGCAGGCATCGAAGACGGCAAGAAGATCCGCATCCGCGGGCAGGGCGAGCCGGGACCCCGCCGCGGCATGCCGGGCGATATCCTGATTACAATCCACGTGGCGCCACACCCCTGCTTCCGGCGCCAGGGAAACCATCTCCACGTTAAGGTTCCGGTGACACTGGCCGAAGCGGCACTGGGGGCCAAGGTCGACGTGCCTACGCCCAGCGGAACCGTGTCGCTGAGTATCCCAGCCGGAACGTCCAGTGGGACCAGGCTGCGGGTGAAGGGCCACGGCGTGGCCCCCAAGGGCAGCCCGGCCGGCGACCTGCTGGCCGAAATCCAAATCGTCCTGCCCAAGCAACTCAGCGATGCCGAACGCCAAATGATCCGGGAGTTCGGCCAGCGCCATCCCCAGGATCCCCGCGCGAACCTGCGGTGGTAAGCCGATGGGCGACGAGCGATTTCTTCCCGCATACCGCATCCGCAGCAGAGCCGATTTTCAGCGGGCGTACGGCCGCCGGTGCACCGCGTCGGACAACTTGCTGTTGGTGTTTGGTGCCCCGAATGACCTGTCGTATCCGCGGATTGGGCTGTCGGTTTCGCGCAAGTTGGGCAATGCCGTGGCCCGAAACCGTTGGAAACGGCTCTTGCGCGAGGCGTTCCGGCTCAACCACCGACAGTTGCCCGCCGGGATCGACCTGGTTGTCATCCCCCGCCAGGGCGCAGAGCCGGAATTGGCCGGGCTACTACGCTCGCTGCCCAGGCTGGCCGACCGGCTGGCCTGGAAACTCGGCAAATAAAGGCGCGACCACCGGTCGCGGCTTTGTTGTAGAATGACGGCATGCGATACGCACGGATCCGGGCGTTTTTCCGAGTGTTGTTGAGCATCCCCGGCCGGGTGCTGATCGGGATGGCCCGCCTGTACCAACTGCTGTTGAGCCCCCTGTTGGGCCGGCGCTGCCGCTTCGAGCCCACTTGCAGTGTGTACATGATCGAGTCGGTCCGCAAGTACGGGGCGATCCGGGGGACGTGGCGAGGTATTCGGCGAATATGCCGCTGTCACCCCTGGCACCCCGGCGGATATGACCCGCCGTGATGGTGCCACCTATTCCGTTTAGCCGTCGGGCTTGCCCGGCGCGTTGGCTTTAGGACCCGCGCAGAAATAAGCTATACAAATTGGCGGCACGCCCTGAGAAACGAAGGGCGTGGCAAGGTGCCCCAAACACGCCCTTCGCTGCGCTCAGGGACGTGCCACTCTTGGTGGAATTCGTACAAGTTATTTGTGCGCGGGCCCTTAGAGGCCGCCGTGCTGGCGGCCGCTAAACGGCAAAGCAATGCCCAAATACCCTAGTCTAGCCATCTTTGCTTGTCGTTCAGCCCTCATCATTCTCATTTCATCATTCCCCTTGACCCCCGAGAGCGAAATCACTATTTTCCTGCCCGCTCTTCGCCCCCTCCTATCTTTTCTTTTCCAACTAACCGGCAAGAAGCATGAACTCCCGTCTGACGTGGCTGGGTTGCGGCCTGATGATCCTTGGCGGCTGTTGCTGTTGCGAGGTGCTGGATGTCCGCTCGCAGAGCCCCGACGATCCGGGGCCGAGCCGATCGAAAGTCCGCCTAGTCGGCGACTTGGCGGTGCCGTTCGGCATGTTTCCGATCCGAGTCGAGGCCGTGGGATTGGTGACCGGTTTGCGTGGCACCGGGAGCGATCCGACACCCTCGCCGCAACGAGCGTTCTTGCTCAGCGAGATGCAGACTCGCAGTGTGGCCAAGCCCAACACCGTATTGGCTTCGCCGGACACTGCCCTGGTGCTGGTTCGGGGAGTGCTTCGGCCCGGCATCCAGAAGGGCAATCATTTCGATGTTGAGGTCCGCATCCCTTCGCGAAGCGACACGACTTCCCTACGGGGTGGCTACCTGCTGGAGACTCGGCTCAAAGAGACGGCCGTACTGGAAAGCCAGATTCGCACCGGGCACCTGCTGGCGTTGGCCCAAGGGCCGGTGATGGTCGATCCTTCGGCCGACGGGCAGAAAGACCGCGTGTTGCTTGGACGTGGGCGGGTTCTTGGGGGCGGAGTGGCCCTGAGATCGCGGTCGTTGGGACTGGTGCTCAGGCCCGACCACCAGAGCGTCGTCAACAGTTCCCGGGTAGCCAACGCCGTGAACAAACGCTTCCACACCTTCCGCAAAGGCGTGAAGGTAGGCGTTGCCAAGGCGAAAACCGACGAATACATCGAATTGACAGTCCATCCGAGGTATAAGGACAACATTGCCCGATACATCCGCGTGGTCCGCGCGGTTGCGCTGCGAGAATCGGCCACGGAGCGAGTGCAGCGGATCGCAAGTTTGCGCGATCGGTTGCTCGATCCGGCCACCTCGGCCAATGCAGCACTGGAGTTGGAGGCGACAGGAACCGAGGGTGTCGAGACCTTGCTGGATGGGATCAAGGCGGCGGATCCCGAGGTGCGATTCTACTCGGCCGAGGCGCTGGCTTACCTCGACCGGTGTGAAGCGTCCCGGCCGTTGGGTGAAGCAGCCCGCCGACAGCCGGCCTTCCGCGTATTCGCTCTGACCGCCCTGAGTGCCATGGACGACTGCGCGGCGCACGAACAACTCCGCGAGTTGCTGGCGGTACCCAGCGCCGAGACGCGTTACGGGGCGTTCCGGGCATTGTGGGCGATGAATCCAGGTGATACGCTGGTGCTAGGAGAGCGTCTGGGGGGTCAGTTCAGCTACCATGTGCTGGACACCGCCGGCCCGGCGATGATCCACGCAACCAGAAATCGCCGCCCGGAAATCGTGCTCTTCGGTCAGCAGCAACGGTTCGTCGCCCCGCTGGCCGTCAATGCGGGCAATCGGGTGATGGTTACCAGTTGCAGCCCGGACGAGGTCGCCGTGGCCAGGTTTTCGGTTGGTGAGCCGGACCAGAGGCGTGTGGTTTCCACTCGGGTGGATGAGGTGATCCGGGCGATCGTGGAACTGGGCGGCACCTACCCGGACATTGTCCAGGCCTTGCAGGAGGCCAAGGCCGCCGGTGCGTTGCCCAGCCGCTTCGAGATCGACGCGCTGCCCGAGGCTGGGCGGACGTACAATCGGGCGACCGCCGCGGAGGACAACCAGCCCGATTCCGACGAGAAAGGGCACCCGGTGAAGGAGTTTTTTGCTAGAATGATGGGACGTTATTCAGATTGAGGTGTAGGGTGGGTGCTTGCACCCACGCGTCTAAAGTCTAAATGACCACGAGCTTGCGTGGGTGCAAGCACCCACCCTACTACTACTATTGCAACACGTGATTCGCGCGAAACCCACGTTTCCCTCCAGACTGTCATTCCCATGCTCAAGGCGCTCGAACTGGTCGGTTTCAAGAGCTTTGCCGATAGGACCCGGTTTGAGTTCCCACCCGGCATTACTGTCGTGGTGGGGCCGAACGGATCGGGCAAGTCGAATATCGTCGACGCGATCAAGTGGGTCCTGGGCGAGCAGAGCGTCAAGAGTCTGCGCGGCCAGGAGATGGCCGACGTCATCTTTAACGGCTCCGGGACCCGGCGAGGGATGAACTCGGCCGAAATCACGCTCACCCTTGACAATTCCAGCAATCTGCTGTCGATCGACACCCCCGAGGTCCACATCACCCGCCGGGTTTACCGCGGCGGCGAGGGTGAATACCTGATCAACCGCCAGCCGTGCCGCCTGCGCGATATCCGCGATCTGCTCTCCGGAACCGGCATGGGCACCCAAGCCTACAGCGTCATCGAACAGGGCAAGGTTGACGTACTGCTCCGGGCCTCGCCCGGCGACCGGCGGGTCATCTTCGAAGAAGCGGCGGGCATCAGTCGCTTCAAAATGCGGAAGCTCGAATCGCTGCGACGTTTGGAGCGGGTGGAGCAGAACCTGCTGCGGCTGTCCGACATCGTTGACGAGGTGGAAAGCCGACTCCGTGGTGTCAGGATGCAAGCCGGCAAGGCCCGGCACTACAGGGACTACACCGATCGGCTCCAGGAACTCCGCACACAGGTCGCCCTGGTGGATTGGCGACGGCTGAGTGACCGGCTGGCCGAGTTCGAGGGCCAGCTTCGGCTGCTCACGGATCGGCGGGACGCCGCGGTAGCTAGGGCTGAGGCCGTCGAGGCTCGTCTGCTCGAGATAGATACCCGGGCCGGTGAGGTCAACGAGTCCATCCGCGAGTCGGAGTCCCGAATCGCCGCCAACCGCGAACGTATCGCCGCATCCGAGTCAACTATCGAGCACCAGCGTGCCAGAAGCCGCGACCTGGCGCAGGAGATCGCCCGACATCGGCAGCAACTGGCAGCAATGAGTGATCGAGCAGACGATTTGCAGAAGCAACTCCAGGATACCAGCCAAGAGGTCCGCTCTGCCGAGGAGCACCATCGCCGGATTGCCGTACGATTGGCCGAGGGCGAGCGCAGTCTGAGCAGCGTGATAACCTCGCTGGACCAAATTCGTGGCGAGAACGAGCAGCGTCGCGCGGCACACATGGAGCAAATGCATTCGACTGCCGCGCTGGGCAACCAGAGCAGCAGGCTGGAAAGCCAGGTCGCCGCGGCGTCGGCCGCACGTGTCCGAAGCAGCAACCGCCTGGCCCAGTTAGACCGGCAACTCGACGAGGTGACCGCCGAGTTGGGCCAGTTGCGTCACCGCCGGCAGGAGTCCTCCCGGCGGGTCGACGAGCACGAGGAACTGCTTGCCACCGCCAAGACCCAACTTGCCCGGCACCAGCAACAACTTACCACGCGAGAGGACGATCTGGCCGAGTTGCTGCGCCGTCACAGCGGGGCCGCAGAGCGAGCCTCGGTCCTCGAAGAACTCCAGCGACGCCAAGAGGGACTAAGCGCCGGAGTGAAAGAAGTGCTCTCTGCCGCCCAAAACACCGCCGACGGACCGTTCCGTGGGGTCTGCGGGCTTGTGGCCGACCTGCTTCAGGTGAGTGTCGAGATCGCCCCGTTGGTCGAAGTGGCCTTGGGTCAGGTGGCCCAGTACGTTGTAGTCGCACCGGGTAGTCGGCTGCTGGATTACTTGCGAAGCGGATCGCCTCGTTTCGCCGGCCGCGTGGGGTTCGTTTGGCTGGAGGACCAGCCGGATGCCTCACCTGGGTCGCAACTCGATCTGGAGGGACGCCCCGGCGTGTTGGGACGCGCCGACCGGTTCGTCAAGACGCAGCCGCGGTTCGCTCCGCTCGCCAGAAGACTGTTGGGCCGGACCTGGATCGTCGAGAAACTGGCCCATGCAACTGAACTTTCCAAGTCCGTCGGTGGTCGGCTGAGTTTCGTTACCCTGGCCGGAGAACTGTTGGCCGTCGACGGGACGATAGTCGTCGGGCCCCCTCATGCCTCGACGGGTCTGATCTCGCGCCGCAGCCAGTTGCGGGCGCTGGGGACGCAACTGGCCGAGTTGGAATCGAAGATCGAACAAGCCGAGCAGTCCGCCGCCGGCCTTCGGCAACAAGTTGCCCAGCAGCAGCAGCAGGTCGAGATGCGCACACTCCAGCATCGCGACGCGATGGATTGCCTGGCGGAATACCGTTTCAAGATCACCGCGGCCGAGGAACAGCGTGTTCAGTTGGACCGGCAGCGCACGGTGCTGGAGTCGGAACTTCGCGCCGCGGTGGCCCAGCACGATACGGCCTCGCGCCAACTCGCCGAGGTCCAAGCAGAACGAAAGCAGTTCGACTTGGCACTGGTCGAGACGGAGACCCGCCTGGCCGGCCTGGCCGAACAGATCGACCGGCTGGAAGGCCAGCGGCAAATAGGCGACCGCGAAGCCACCCAGACCAAAGTTGAATTGGCCAAAAGTGAAGAACGGCTCCGCAACCTCCACGCCCGCATCCGCCAACTCGAAGAGAGCCGGCAGGAACGTTGCCGCGCGATTGCTGATAGTCGCGAGCAGTTGGCCAAGTGCGTCGAGCGCGCCCGGCAGTCGCAGTGGACCATCCTCCGCTCGGAGTCGGAGATCGCCGAATTGTACCTGTGCAAGGAACGATTCGCCGGGGAGACTGTCGGGCTAATCGAGCAGCGGGAGTCGCTCCGACAGCAGCATACAGGGCTGACGGCCGAGGACCAACAGATTCACACCGAGGTCCACAAACTCGAAGAAAAGATGCACGCGAAGGACCTGGCCGCCAACGAAGTCCGCCACCAGCGCGGCAGTCTGGCCGACTGGCTCCGCGAAGACTACAGGATCGAGTTGGCCGAACTGGAGCACGAACCGACGGACGAAGAACAGCACCAGCGGGCAGAGGTCCAGCAGGAAATCGACGAGCTACGGCAGAGAATCAACAACCTCGGCCACGTCAACTTGGAGGCCCTGGAAGAACTCCAAGAGTTGGAAATCCGCCACAACACCTTGGCCGATCAATACAGCGACCTGGCCCGGGCCAAGGCCTCGCTGGAAAAGATCATCGAGAAGATCAATACCGATAGCCGGCGGCTGTTTTCCGAGACCCTGGAGATTGTCAAGGGCCACTTCCAGACGCTGTTCCGCGACCTGTTCGGCGGCGGGCGCGCCGACATTGTGCTCGACCAGGACGTGGACCTCCTGGAAAGCGGGATCGAGATTGTTGCCCGACCGCCAGGCAAGGAGCCGCGAAGTATCTCGCTCTTAAGCGGGGGCGAGAAAACCCTCACTTGCGTGGCACTGTTGTTGGCCATCTTCCGAAGCCGACCAAGCCCCTTCTGCGTGCTCGACGAGGTTGACGCCGCACTGGACGAGGCCAACATCGACCGCTTCATCGAGGTTTTACAGGGGTTCCTCACCTGGACCCAGTTTGTCATCGTCACCCATTCGAAGAAGACGATGACCTGTGCCGACACCCTCTATGGGGTGACAATGCAGGAGTCGGGCGTTTCGAAGCAGGTCTCGGTCCGGTTCGAGGACGTCAGCGAGGACGGCGAGATCAGCGCAGAGCGGCTTGCCGCGGAGTCCGAAACGCCGACCGAGGACGATCAGACCCAGGCAGCATAACTAAGTGGCCTTTTGACGTCGCCCAAACTGCCGGCAGGATTACTTTTCCCGGTAGCTTCGTTAGCAGCCGCACAATTGGTTTGGTCGCTACGAACGGAGAAAGTTTCTAAAGTCTCACCCCAATCTGGGGCGAAGTTAATCATCGGAAGGCTTGTTCCACGGCAGCATTATCCCATGATAGTTGCTGCAAGAGGAACGAGCCGCAGGGGGGAACCTGCCTTAAAGGCCCGACTTTGGCGGTCTGCCGTACACTCTCCAAGGCAGATCGTGGGCTTGTCTCTCCCCTTCCGCGTGTAGTTTGCTGGATGATTTTGTCGGGAGTGAATGGGATTCGTAATAGGAAGACTGGAGCACGCCTTCTCTATTTTACGGATTTTCCCTGGCTTCCGGATACTCGAGTCGCCGATGTGATATGTACGGCGCGGATCAGAAGGAGCTGAACCACAGCCAGCAGAAGCGAATTACGGAAGGCCCCGACCCAGGTGCTTGCGGACTGCCGACTGCTTAGCCAGCCGGCCCGAAGGAACGACAAACAGCCGAAACTCCGCAGGCAAGGGGCGATAAAGTCTCGACATGGACTTGCGTGTCCGGCCGAGACACAACCTAAACCAATGTGAACAGTATTGGAGAACCTGTGATGAAGGTCTTCACAACTGGTCAGGTCGCCAAGATCTGTAAGGTAGCCCCCCGCACCGTGAGCAAGTGGTTCGACTCGGGCCGGCTAAAGGGATACCGTATCCCCGGATCACAAGACCGACGAATTCCCAGGGACTACCTGATTAAGTTCCTTAAGGAACATGGAATGCCGTTAGGCAACCTGGAAGACGAGGCCATGGCCAAGGTCCTCATAGTGGCCCAGGACCAGGTGCTGATCGAAAATTTGAGGCGCGAGCTGCCGATGGAACGTTCGTTCAAAGTGGCAGTTGCCGCAAGTGGTTTCGATGCCGGGATCCAAGCCGAGAGCTTCCACCCGGACTGTATTATCGTCGATTTCTCGATCGGACGTACCGAAGCGTTGCAGATCTGCCAGAACCTCCGGCGCAACAGCGAGTTCACCGAAGTGATTCTCATTGCCCTGTTGCCCGACGACGGCAGCTCTACCAGCTTCGACCGCTCGAGCATCAACGAAACGTTCAAGAAGCCGTTCGACGCGGTGCTCTTGGCCGAGCGACTGCGGACGTTGATCGGTGCCAAAAAAGAACTCGTGTGAGGCCGCCTTCCTGCTGGAAGCGACCTCTCGTTGTTCATACTCCAATTCGCCGATTTACCTAACCCGTCGCGGATAGACCCCCGCGGCGGATAATTTTTTCTTGGGGTGGGCTAACTGTAGCCCTCTTTCTGGTTCTGCCTGGTTGTGGGACCTCATCAGTCAGTGCCTAACCACGCGCTGCCGTTGACTTGACCAGGCAACGCTGCGAAAATGGATATGGGTAGCAGTGAAGGAGATTTTCGATGCTCTACAAGATCCCCTTAGTCCTCTCACCACAGCCAGAAGGCGGCTTCACGGTAACGTCACCGCTGCTGCCTGAGTTGGTTACTGAGGGTGACACGGCAGATGCCGCCTTGAGAAACGTCAGCGATGCCTTGGCGGCAGTGATCGAGACTTACCATGATCTCGGTCGGCCGTTGCCCCCCAACACACAGCTCGCGGACACCGACGGCCAGATCTGGCTTGAGACTGTGGTGAATGCTTCATGACTTATCGCGATGTTGCCCGGAAATTGGAGACACTTGGCTGTCAGGAACTGCCGCGGCGAGGTGGAGGTTCACACCGAAAATGGTTCAACCCGAACACGCAACGGGCTACAGTACTTCCTGACTGGGGTGGGCGCGACCTCAAAATAGGCACCGTCCGGGCTGCGGTCCGACAGTTGAACATACACTGGCGGGATTTTGCCAGTGCGTAGCACGCGGGGGACTAGAATTATGCCCGCCGCAGTTGAAAAGTGAGGTTTTGTAGGGAGGACCAATGAACCAACTCAGCCATTTTGACGCCCAGGGGGCCAGCCGGATGGTCGACGTTGGCGGTAAGGAGGTGACGGTTCGGCGTGCCCGAGCCAGCGGCCGCCTGCGGCTCCGAAAAGAGACGATCGCGTTGATCCGTGATCGAAAACTGGCCAAGGGAGATGTATTCGAGGTTGCCCGCCTGGCGGGGGTCATGGCGGCCAAGCGGACGGCAGAGTTGATTCCCTTGTGTCACCCGCTGCCGCTGGATACGATGAGCGTGTCGTTCGATTTCCCCGATGCGGTGACAATTGCGATCGAGGCGGAGGTTCAGGCGACGGCCCGAACGGGGGTCGAAATGGAGGCCCTGCTGGCGGTCAGTACGGCCGCCTTGACGGTCTATGATATGTGCAAGTCGGTCGATCGGGCGATGGTGATCGAGCAGGTCCGGCTCGAGGAGAAATCGGGAGGGCGGAGCGGGCATTTCGTCAGGGTATTAGACCGTTAGACTGTTAGGCTATTAGGCTGTTAGGGGCAGGACCTCAACATCCCTAATAGCCTAACAGCCTAATAGCCTAATTTTGGGGTTCAGGACGTGTTTATGAGGCAACTGGCCGAAGATTGGGCAATGGCTCCCGACGCACTCCGGGCGTTGTACGCGCCGGTGCGCGAGGAACTTGAGCAGACCGAAGAGGTCCTCCGCCGCGAACTCCGCAGTGACTATCCGTTTGTCGACCGGCTGGCCAAGCACGGCTTTCGCCTGGGCGGCAAGCGGCTGCGACCTGCGCTGGTGTTACTGTCGGCCAAGGTCTCAGGCAAGTTGAGGCCGGAACACCTGCACTTGGCCGCCGCGGTTGAAATGATCCATACGGCCACGCTGATCCACGACGACGTGCTCGACGAGGCAACGCTGCGACGGCACCTCGACACAGTCAACGCCCGTTGGGATAACGAGGCCAGCGTGCTGCTGGGCGACTACCTGTTCACACGCGCGATTCGCATGGTCAGCACGCTGGAGGACACGTTTGCCTGCCGGGCCATCGGCGAGGCGGCCCAGACTATGTGCGAAGGTGAACTCCGCCAGGTGGAGAGCCGCGGCAACTACGATCTGGGCGAAGACGACTATCTGGACATCATCGGCAACAAGACGGCCGCGCTTATGGCCTGTTGCTGTCGGCTGGGGTCGCACTACGCCGGGGCCGAACCGGAAGTCTGCGAGACACTCACCTGCTTCGGACGGCACCTGGGCGTCGCCTTCCAAATTACCGACGACCTACTGGACGTGCTTGGCGACGAGGCCACGGCCGGGAAATCGTTGGGTACCGACCTTCTCAAACAGAAACCGACCTTACCGCTGATCCGGCTGTTGAGCCAGACGACCGGCCGGGACCGGGCCGAGGTGCTGGCCGTGCTTTCACATTCCGGCAACCACCGCTGCGAGGCGTTGCGGCCATGGCTTACCCGATTCGACGCCCTTTCCTATGCCCGCGAAAAGGCCCGCTGCTTTACCCGTCGTGCCAGCGAAGAGATCGACAAGCTCCCGGCCACTGTAACCCGCGACGCACTGCACCGCCTGGCCGAGTTCGTCGTCATACGGCAGCAGTAGGGTAAGTCGTTAAAATCGCAAATTGGCTGTCCCCCCAAAAGAGGGATCGTCCGGTTTTCTCGCCTTGCTCAGCAGAGCATTTCTTGATACTTTCCGCTGGATTCTGACGGGGGGAGTCTGCGCGCAGAGGATGTGCAACGTTGCCCCGATGGCTCTTTCTCGGACTGCTGGGGGTGTTGACGGCCGGCCCGTTGGCCCGTGCGCAGTCCGCTGGCGGAGTTACCGGCGTTCCCGGCCCTGCTGTCGACGGTTCGGCCGCGGACAGCCGCCGAG
>JAUWHT010000348.1 GCA_030605745.1 Pirellulales bacterium
CAAACGCGCTTTGATTGAGATGCACAGGTGGGGAAAAGAACTGGGGATCGTCACGCGACCTGCCCGGAAGAGTGACCAAGCCGATATCCTGAAACTGCTTGACGAGAGTCAGGAGCTATTGGACGAATTGGACGGCACCCACACCCACAAAATCGCGTAGGAGCGATTCTAACGGCCGGTAGGCTCCAAGGTGTTCCGATACCCCAAGCCCATCGAAACGCAACACGCGCAAGCTGGGCCACGATTCCAAGCCGGATGCCGCACCATGCGATGAAACCTACGTCATCATGCTGAACCTGGCCCGGCGGCACTTGGAACCGTACCAGTGGGGGCTGGCGTTCAAGATGTTGTTGAAGATGAAGGGGGTAAAAAGAGGGCGGGGTGGGGATCGACGATCAAAGGAAACTGTTTCCGTTGATACTGCGGAAAAGGTGGCCGCCCCCCAGAAAACGTAGACACGGTGTCCGGGTTAGCTATCTCTGTTGGCGTCGATGACCGCACAGCCCGTAACCGCATGAACGCGGCCGACGAGTTCAAGGCCCTACCAAAAGCCGCAAAGGCCGAGGTCGCGGCCCGTG
Organism: Pirellulales bacterium; assembly: GCA_030605745.1. GTDB lineage: Bacteria > Planctomycetota > Planctomycetia > Pirellulales > Thermoguttaceae > JAUWHT01. Next base: position 579 of record JAUWHT010000348.1, read on the forward strand.
AGAAGCCGTTGGCCGTCGGGGGTGGGGCAATTCTCACTTTCCCGGGTGTTCAACAGGGGTCCTGGCGGGGTTTCGTGACAGCCCTGGCGAATCCCGGGCCGGATTCTTTTCAGCCGTAGCACCGGCGTAGCACCGACCGGTTGACCCTCTTTTCTCGGATTCCCAAGAAACGCCACAAACCCTTACAGGATAAGGGCTTGTGAAGGCTGGGGAACTAGGATTTGAACCTAGACTAAGTGATCCAGAGTCACTCGTGCTGCCGTTACACTATTCCCCAGTTGTTGTTCTTGGACAACTCCCAAAGGTAGATGGAGTTCCGCCGCGCGTCAAGGGAGAAGGTCCGGGGGTTGACGGCCCCAGGAGAGCGGGGCTAGAATCGGACCGTCTTCTATTGTCCAGCTTCCACTGCGTGTTGTCATGGCCGTATTACGGGCGATGCTGGGGCTTGATCCCGGACAGCTCTTCCACATCGAGGGTGAATCTACCGTCTTGGGCCGGCATCCCGGCTGCGACGTCGTGCTGGAGTCGGCGGCCGTCAGCCGGCAGCACGCCCGGGTTTCCAACGTCGGCGGCAAGTGCTACGTCGAGGACCTCGGCAGCCGCAACGGGACGTTCGTTAACGGCCAGCCGGTGGTCGATCGGCGGCCGCTTGCCGAGAACGACCGACTGGCAATCTGCGACCTGGTGTTCACCTTCCACGACCACCCGCCCAGTCTCACCCCGACGCCCGAGCAGCAGCAACAACCCGACCCAGAGGCGGCGGCCATGATGGTCGACGATGAGCAGCCGACCGGCAGCTCGACGATCATGTCCAAGGTGGACATTTCCTCTGGTTCCTCCAGCTTGCGACTGGAAGTCAACACGGAGGCGAAGCTGAAGGCCCTGGTCGAGATCGGCCAGAACCTGGGCAACGTCCTGGGACTGGCCCAGGTCTTGCCCAACCTGCTGGACAGCCTGTTTGCGATCTTCGTTCAGGCCGACCGGGGGTTCGTCGTGCTCAGGGACCGGGCCACCGACCGGTTGGTGCCCAAGGCGGTGAAGTACCGTCGCGATGAACACGAGCAAACCGCCCGGATCAGCCGCACCATCGTCAACCGTGTGATCGCCACTAAGGCGGCAATCCTTTCGGCCGACGCGGCTGCCGACTCGCGGTTCGACATGGCCGAGAGCATCGTCGATTTCCATATCCGCTCGATGATGTGCGCCCCGCTCGTCGACAGCCAGCGTAATGCCCTGGGCGTGATCCAGATCGACACGCTTGATCAACGGAGCCGGTTTAACCGTGAGGATCTGGACGTGCTGGCCAGCGTGGCCTGCCAGGCGGCCTTTGCGGTGGAGAACGCCCAGTTGCACGAGACGGCGCTTAGGGACCGGGCGCTGGAACGCGAGCTTGCCGTCGCCCACGAGGTCCAGCGCGGCTTTCTGCCCGACGGGCCACCACAGATCGATCAGTACGATTTCTTCGAATTCTACGAGCCGGCCAACGAACTGGGCGGCGACTACTACGATTACGTGCAACTGGCGGACGGCCGGCTGGCCGTGGTCGTGGCCGACGTGTCGGGCAAGGGGATCGCCGCCTCGTTGCTAATGGCCAAGCTTTCGGCCGAGACGCGGTTCTGCCTGGCCAGCGAGCCGACCCCCGCCGAGGCCATCGGCCGGCTGAACCGGGTGTTCTGCGGCAGCGCCTGGGAAGATCGCTTTGTCACCGGGGTACTGTGCGTGCTGGACCCTGTCCGGCACGAAGTAACGATTGTCAACGCCGGCCACATGCCGCCGCTGTTACGTCGGAACTCGGCCGTGGTCAAGGCGGTCGCCGAGGCAGAGGCCCGGCTGCCGCTGGGAGTTGACCCCGAGGTGACCTACCCCCAGCACACCTTACCGCTGAGCCCGGGCGACAGCCTGACCCTCTATACCGACGGCATCACCGAGGCGATCAACGGCACCGGCGAGTTGTACGGCAGCGAGCGCCTCTGGACCCAGCTCCGCCGCACCACCGAAGGGGTCAATGCTATCGGCCAGGCCATCCTCGCCGACGTCAAGCAGTTCGTCGGCACCCGGGCCCAAAGCGACGACATGTGCCTAACCTGCTTCGGCCGATCGTAACGCCGGCGTCCCGCCGGCACAACGTAACGCCGGCGTCCCGCCGGCTGTCGGTGGGGGCGTCTCGCCCCCAATTGTGCGAGGGCAGGATGCCCTCACTACAGCCGGCGAGACGCCGGCGTTACAGCGGTACTGGCTGGGGTTTCGTCGTAACGTCTGTCGAGATAATGGTTTACAGCGATTCTCCAGCTCGGGCTGTGCCGATTTGGGCGAAATTCTGGATTCTGCCCCTTGACCTGGATTTGCGAGTAGATATAATTATATTAGGTGTTTGACGAGGAAAATACGGTTTGGTAGAATACCGGTACGATCAGAGTTTCAGCCATCCACTGCCCCGTTTTCGATTTTGGCGGTTGACACGGTTGTAGGAATGAGTATAATCGGTTGTTGTGCTAGCATTGCATGTAACGCCGGCGTCTCGCCGGCTGTATTGTGCCGGCGAGACGCCGGCGTTACAGATTGCTTGACACCCGAGATACGATCTGGTAAAATAGCCGCATGATGAAAGTTCCCGCTATCCGCCGCCCCATCCAGCGTCTTGGTACGCTCGTCGACGATGATGCCCGCTGTACCGGGACATCGCTGCATGAGGCATACCCGGCAACCCACCTAATTGGGGGGGGGGGGGGGCACTTATTAGGCGGCCACGGCAACACGGGCCTGCCCAGTGTTCCACTGCATGGAAGAAGCCTTGTCGAAGCGGGCTCCCGGTTGCGTGGGTGCACTGCTTCTGCGAAGCAGTGGCACACTCTCAATCACGGGCACCCGCTCGGGTGGACAACTCTTCGGTTCCCCGCATCTTCCGCGGGTTCTTCTTCACTTGGTCACGGGGACCACCCAACGGGCCTGTTCCCGGGGAGCAGGCAAATCTGCCCTGCTCCCCAGAAACCCGAAGAAGTATTTGGCGTATTTTTGCACTTTGTTACAAGAAGGAGAGAGTGATGAATTCACACTCACACACTGATGTTTGGTTTTTTGGCGTGATGGGACT
>JAUWHT010000108.1 GCA_030605745.1 Pirellulales bacterium
TGCGAAGCTGCCCGCTGGGACCTTTCCGCCGAGGAGCCTGCCGACACCGGCAAGCGTGACGAGCAGATTGTAGAAGCGATCGGCCGGGCGCGTGCCGGGCGCGACTTCCGGGGCCGGCAGGCGGTGTTCTGCCTTGGTGCTGGGAACCTGTTCGTTCAGAACATTCGCGTGGCGCAAGCCGGCAATTGGGCGTCTTGTCGCGTCGTCGGTAATACTCTCCCTCAAAATGTAGCCTGATAGGGTTCGGTTGAAAAACACCACAAACCCTCGGGAAAATCGCCTCCTTTGCAATAGCAATCCACCCACTTGACGCCGAACTCAGCGGCAATTATGCTGGGTAACTGATGAGTGCAATAGTTGTTCTCAGTTGTGCCGAGGGTTCGCTTGCCAAGGCAGCTATCGAGGTGGTGGCCTCCGTTTCAGGCTGTTGCCTAGAAACAGTGAGTTCTCTGTCTGCTGTTTCGCCGCGAGTGGCTAGCGGTGACGTCGATCTTGTGCTGGCATGCCTGAACGACAACGACGGTGAAGCCAAGCTCCGTGCCTTTCTTCGCGATAACGCCAAGGCCGGTTCACAGATACCCGTCGTCGTGTTGGCGAAGAATCTGGAAGCCGCATTGGCGCTCAGGGTTCTTCAGTTGGGGGTAGTCGATTGTCTTTCTTGGCCGCTCGACCTGGCGCGCCTGAGGTTCCTAGTCGACGTGCTCACGGTGCGGGTCCGACAAGGCGGGGCGGAAACATCGCCCACCGGGACGTCCGACCGGCAATTGCGATCCTCCGACATCAGTGGTTTCATGTTCTTCGGCCATGCGATGCAGGGAGTATTGAAGCAGTGTCATGCCGTAGCACGCTCGGAGGTCACGGTCCTGCTAACCGGAGAGACGGGAGTGGGCAAGAGCCACCTGGCGCGCGTGATCCACGAACTCTCGCCGCGCCGAAGCAAGCCATTTCTGGCTGTGGGTTGCGGCTCTCTGACTTCTTCTTTGTTGGCCAGCGAACTGTTCGGCCACGTTCGGGGGGCCTTTACCGGGGCGGATACCGACCATATCGGTAAGCTCGCTGCGGCCGCTGACGGCACGATTCTGCTTGACGATATCGATTGCGTCCCCCTGGAGGCGCAGGCCAAGTTGCTTCGAGCGCTCGACGATCGAGTGTTCGAGCCTGTCGGATCGGTTCAGACGCAGCCGCTTCGCGCCCGGTTGATTGTGTCAAGCAACCGGCCGCTGGAAGAGGAGGTCGAGGCAGGGAGGCTGCGCGAAGACCTTTACTATCGCATCAGCGTCGCCAACGTGACGCTGCCGCCTCTGAGGGACCAGCCGGAGTTGATCCAACCGCTGGCGGAGACGTTTCTCGCCGACTTCTGCCGGCAGTACGGACGGCGAATCAAGGTGATTTCGGCCGCTGCGTTGGCCGCTTTGGAGGCGTGCCACTGGCCCGGCAACGTCCGCCAGTTGCACAATGCCATCGAGCATGCCGTGGTCATGGCCGAGGACGATGTTCTGGACGTTGCCGACTTGCCGAAAACCATTTGGTCGGGGGAACAGACGACGCCTGGCAAGCAGGAACCACAGGCCAACGAGTTGCGCCAAATTCGATCCAAAGCCGAGCTGAACCGCATCGTCGAAGCGCTGCAGAACCACGGGAATAATCGCAGCCTCGCGGCCATGGAACTCGGCATCAGCCGCGTGACCCTCTATAAGAAGATGCACTTGCACGGCCTGATCTGAGCGGAAAAGCGAGATTTTCCTGGTGCTAAGAAAGGCTTACAGGGGGTTTACAGAAGTGTTATCGCGTGGTTTGCGCGCTGGCGCCATCGCCTTCCAATCGGATCGCCGGCAACTCAACGACCAAATCGTCTCTGCGATCGCTACGGCAGACCATAAAGCGTTCCACAACGCAATGTTATGGCTACCGGCGGCGAGTGCTCTCGTATCTTCCAAGGAGTTCCAAGGAAATCGTGATGAGATTGGCATGCCGGTTGCGGGCAGTGAATGAACGTGTTGGCTGTCGTAGGCCAGCAAATACCAACGGCGACAGGAGGCGTCGCTGTTGCGTAAGCTTTTCTCGTAGCTTCCCTGTTGGTTGCCTTTGTTCGAAAGGAGCAGACCAATGAAAAAGTTGGTTGTACTCAGCAGACAGTTCCTCGCCGACGAGAAAGCGGCGGAAGTAACGGAACTGGGTATCGTGTTGGCACTGGTCGTTGCCGTCTGCGTGGCCGCCATTGCAGCGATTGGCGGGTATCTCAGTGCGGCATATACGGCAGTCGAGGCTGAGCTCGGTCCATAAGCTGAGCTGGAGTAACCTGCCGGCGGCCGGTTCGCCCGACGGATCGGAGGGCGCAGCCGGTTGACCGAAGGGCATCGTTTGCACGAAGCCCGAAGAGCCGGATGGCTCTGTGCTGGAGCATCAGAGCCATCCGGGGATTTTTGTGTCTGGCTATAATAGAAGGAGGCTAGAGCATGGAAGGGGTCATGGGGATTTGGCTTCCCATCGTCGTCGCATTTGCCGCGGCCAGCGTGGCTGCGGTTACCGATGTGATCGAGTTTCGCGTGCGTAACATATTGACTATTCCCTTGATCATCACAGGATTGGTGTACCACGCGGCGGTCGGCGGTTGGGGCGGCTTGTTGACGAGCTTCCAGGGAATGTTGTTTGGTTTTGCAATGTTGATCGTGCCCTGGTTGCTGGGCCTGATGGGAGGCGGCGATGTAAAACTGTTGGCAGGCGTGGGGGCCTGGCTCGGAATGCCCGCCGTATTGCTTGCCTTTCTCGTGACGTCGGCGGCAACGGGCATCTATGCCGCGATCCTGATTGCCTACCGCGGCAAGATCCGCGAGAGCCTGTTTACCATGAAGGCGACCTGCTATCGTCTGGTTGCGTTGGGAGCGCACTTCGGAAAAGAGGACCTGGTTGAGGGACTAATCACCGGAACGGACCGCAGGCTGCGAGTGATCCCGTTCGGCGCCATGGTGCCGCTGGGAATCATCGGGGTGGTGATGTGGGTTGGGTGGCTTAAGGAAGCGTTTTAGAGTTCGTCGATAATCTGTTTTCCTGATTCTTAATCGTCTTGCATCGAGAACTGAACCATGACCGTACGAACAATTTTAGTGGTGGCGTTAGCGCTGATTTGTGGGGCATCGGCGGCGGTTGGTGTTAGTCAGTTGAGGCAGCCAGCTACCGGGGCACCGGTCGAGACGGTGCCGGTGGTCACGGCATCCGCGGATGTGCCGCGAGGCGGCGTACTCGAAGCCAACCTTGTGGTCATTAGACACTGGCCCAAGGCATTGGTCCTCAAAGACAGCGTAACGAAGCTGGAAGAAGCGACGGGGCGAACCGTGCTGGTGCCGCTGGTTCAAGGTGAGCCCTTGCTGGAGAGCAAGCTGGCAGACAAGGCCGCGGGGCGCGGGTTGGCGGCGCTGATTCCCGACGGGATGCGGGCCTTCACCATCCAGACGGCCCATGTGGCTGCCGGCGTCGGCGGGTTCCTTCTCCCGGGTGACAGGGTGGACGTGCTGCTAACCACGTCATCGGCCGGGCGCGACGACCCGACCGGCGGCGGCGCCACTACCACTCTGCTGCAAAACATTCAGGCGCTAGCCGTGGGTCAGAACCTGGAGGCGCCGGACAGCAACAAGATGGATCCCAAGGAAATCAAGAGCGTCACGTTGCTGGCGACCCCCGACCAAGCGGCGAAGCTCGACCTGGGCATGAACAAAGGCATCCTCCATCTGGCGCTGCGCAATCCCGAGGACGATCGGGAAGCGAATACCAGGCCGGCCACTATGGCGCAGTTGCGGCTCCACCAGGAGAAGCCGGCAGAGGCAGAGACGCCATCCGGGCCGGCGCCCGCGGAGGTGCAGCAACCCGTCGCGGAAATCCGCACGTTGCGCGGCTCGCACGCAGGCGTTATCCTTGTCAAGCTGCATCGGTAGTCGGGGAAAACAAGTAATTGTTTTACAAAGGAGGCGACGGATGGCGATGCGAGCACTTATTGTCGGTGATCACGAGAGTCTCAATACAAGGGTCCGCGAGGTCGTGCTCCATAGCGGTCTGGGATATGGGGCGGTGGACGTCGTGCCTCTCGCGTCGGTTCCGGTATACGCAGGTTGTGTCCATTACGAGTTGACCGTGGTGGTGCTGCCCCGCGATCCCGCAAGCGGCTTGGAGACCTTACACGATATCCGCAACATCAGTGCGTCGATTTTGTTAGCCGTTGGAACGGCGAACGATGCGAAGTTGGTCCTTCGTGTCCTCCACCAGGGCGTTGATGAGTACATAGACCAGGACGATCTGGAAGCCGAGCTGGAGGCCAGCCTGGTGCGGCTGAGGGTCAAGCGGGACGCCCGGGGCAGCAACGGCCGGATTATCGGTCTGTTAGCGGCCAGCGGTGGCAGTGGTTCGAGCACGTTGGCCGCCAATCTGGCCGTGCTGCTGGCGAGGCGGCACGCGCAAAGCGCGCTCGTTGACCTGACGGCCGCCGCCGACCAGGCCGTCTTGTTGGATCTGAAGCCCACCCACACCCTGGCCGACCTGTGCCGCAACGTCAACCGGATGGACCGGAACATGTTCCAGCAGTCGCTGGTCCTCCATCCGAGCGGTGTCTACCTGTTGGCTGGCCCCCCCGCATTCGACGACATTGCTCTGGTCACACCGCAAGGGGTGCGCCAGGTGCTAGCGTTGGCCCGGGCAGTGTTTCCCTACGTCGTACTCGACCTCGATCGGCCGGTGCGCCCGGAGCAATTGGCGGCGATGCTGCAGGCCGATCTGCTGCTCTTGGTGCTGCGACTCGATCTGGTATCGCTGCACAACGCGCGGCGGACGCTCGACTATTTGAAGAAGGTGGGAGTCGCCGAAGACCGCATTCAGGGAGTTGCCAACCGTTACGGGCAACCGAAGGAACTGCCCTCGCGAAAGGTGGAACAGGCCCTCGGGGTTACCATTCTCCATTATGTTCCGAACGACCCGGCAAGGATGAATCTGGCCACTAACAAAGGAGTCCCGGTCGTTCTGGAACGACCCCGCGCTGGGGTTTCCAGGAGCTTGGTCAAGCTGGCTGCGCAGGTGAGCGCCCTTCAGGAACCATACCGCCACAACGGCCGCGGGACCCCCGACTACGGCACGGCAGTCGCCGATCCAGCACAGTCAGCGGCACCGCATCAAATAAACGAGGTGTTTTAAAGCGACATCCGGCAGGAAGTGAGCACACGAAACATGTCCACAGCGATTTCTAAGGACTTGCCTATCGACCAACCCGGCGTCGCGGAAGCCAACGACGACTTTCAGCGCATCAAGCGGGATCTGCACCAACAAGTCATCGACGCCTTGGATCTTTCGACCGTTGGCACGATGCGCGAGGAGGAGTTGCGATCCAAAGTGCAGCGTATTGCCGAGCAGCTTTGCCGGGATCGCTCCGACTTGCTGAGCCAGCGCGAAAAGGAATTGCTGGTTAGCGACGTGCTGGACGAGGTGTTCGGGTTGGGGCCGTTGGAGGTGCTGTTCCACGATCCACAGATTACCGACATCCTGGTCAACGGGCCGAAAACGGTGTACATCGAGCGGCACGGGCAACTCGAGTTATCCAACGTCAAGTTCGTCGACGAGGCCCACGTGCTGGCCATCGTCCACCGGATCGTGGGCCGCACTGGTCGGAGAATCGACGAGACGACGCCCATGGTCGACACGCGGCTGCCCGACGGGAGCCGGCTGAATGCCATTATCGCGCCGCTGGCGCTGGGCGGCCCGTTGGTATCCATTCGGCGATTCGGCGCGAAACCGCTGGTTGCCGCCGATCTTCTGGCGAACCATTCGATGGCCCCGGAGATGCTGGAGTTTCTGGCAGCCTGTATAGCGGCACGGGTCAACGTGCTGGTTTCCGGCGGTACTGGGTCCGGAAAGACGACACTGCTGAACGCATTCTCCAGTTACATCCCGCCGAGCGAACGCGTGGCGACCATCGAAGACACGGCCGAATTGCAACTCCAGCAACCGCACGTGGTTCGGATGGAGACCCGGCCTCCAAATGTCGAAGGCAAGGGCGAGGTCACTACCCGCGACCTGGTCCGCAACGCCCTGCGGATGCGCCCCGATCGAATCATCATCGGCGAATGTCGCGGCGCCGAGGCGCTGGATATGTTGCAGGCGATGAACACCGGACATGAGGGAAGCCTGACCACGATCCACGCCAACACCACCCGGGACGCACTCAGCCGACTGGAAATCATGGTGGAGATGGCAGGCTTCGATCTGCCGATCTGGTCCATCCGCCGTCAAATGGCCTCAGCCATCCATGTCGTGGTCCAGACCGCACGCTTGATCGGCGGCAGTCGAAAGGTGATCAACGTCTCCGAAATCACGGGGATGGAGGGAGAGGTGATCAGCATGCACAACATCTTCGAGTTCCGACAGACCGGCTTGGATGAGCAGCGGCGGGCCATCGGTGACTTCCATGCGACTGGCATCCGGCCCCATTGCTTGTACCGACTAGAGAATTCAGGCATCACGGTGCCAAACACATTGTTCGAAATGCGCGTTCTTGACGCCTGATCGCGAAGGAGGTGAACCGTGGACCCGTGGGTGCTCAATACGCTGGCATTTCTGGCCGTGTTCTTCGCGGTGTTTTCCGCCAACGCCATCCTCCTGGGTCTCGGCGCCGGCGAACGGCGGCGGCTCAAGCAGGAATTGCGAGAACAACTCCGTCAGCGAAAACGCGAACAGATCAAGTCCCTCGACCTCAGCCGTGTCGCCCGCGTGGTCAACAGTCCCAAGGTTACGCGGGGCCAATCGCTCGCGACCCTGGTGGACCAGTCCGGACTAAACCTTTCCGTCCGGCGCCTGGTGCTAATGTGCGTGGGGACAGCGGTCGTGGCAGGGCTCCTGGTCGGGGGTTTGACCACAAGTCTGCTCTTGGCAGCCGTGGCCGCCCTGGCAAGCGCCGTGTTCCCGGTGCTGTGGGTTATCTACGCGCGGAATAAGCGGCTGGAAAAGCTGCGGACACAACTCCCCGACGCCCTCGACTTGATGAGCCGCGTCTTGCAGGCCGGGCAGACCATGTCCCAAGCCATGCAACTGGTGGCTGACGAGTTCAGCCTGCCAATCTCGTTGGAGTTCTTCTTCTGTCATGAACAGATGAACCTCGGGCTTTCGCCGGACGACGCGATGCGCGACTTGGCGCGGCGGACCGGCCTGCTGGAAATCAAGATCTTCGTGCTGGCCGTCGTGGTCCATCAACAGACAGGAGGAAACCTCTCAGAGTTGCTCGACAAGATGGGCGCTGTCGTGCGCGAGCGGCTTCGCATACGCGGGATGGTGCAAAGCCTGACGGCTCAGGGCCGGATGCAAGCAACGATTCTGCTGAGCTTGCCCCCGGCGATGTTCTTGCTGCTGATGGTGATCAACCCCGATTACGAATCGCTCCTGCTGCAATATCCCATGATGATCGTTGCGGCGCTGGCGCTAATGGGTGTCGGCGCGCTATGGATCCAGAAAGTTATCCATTTCGATTTCTAGGACGTACTGTATCGACAACCAAGGGGACCCCTTCCGATGACCAGTGGTTTCATCCTGACGATTGCCACGTTTGGCGCGGTCGGCAGCCTGGTGTTGTTGTTGGCGACGCTTTTCGGCTACGGCCGGGGGCCGATCGCAACGCGACTTGCCGACCTTTTCCCCACCACCACCGGACAGAGTGGCACGCTGCGGTCGGCCCGGTCGGTGGTGCCCAGTCTGGGAACGGTGCTGATGCCGCAAAAGGCGTCAAACCTGCAACGGATCCGGACGCGTCTGATACAGGCCGGATTCTATCGGCACCACGTGGCCGGTGTATTCTTTGGCGTGAAACTCCTCTTGATGGTCTCCCCGGTGGTCGTCGGGGCCATGCTCTACGGCATGGGCCTGCTCTCGCTAATCGAGGCGATTCTCTACGGGGCGTTGGTGGGATTGATCGGCACCGTGGCCCCCAGCTTGTGGATCCAACGCCTCAAGGCCGCTCGACAGAAGAAGATCCGCCGGGCGATGCCCGACGCGTTGGACGTGATTGTCGTCTGTTTGGAGGGGGGCCTGAGCGTGCCGGCCGCCTTCGCGCGCGTGACCAGCGAACTATACACTGTCCATCCGTTGCTGGCGGCAGAAATGGCAATCGTGCGTAAGGAAGTCGAACTGGGGCGCTCCACCGGCGAGGCACTGCAGTGTTTCGCGGACCGCTTCGACACCGAAGATTTGCAGAGCATGGCCGCCGTGGTCACCCAGGCCGAGCGCTTCGGAGCCAGCCTGGTCCGCACACTTCGTATCCAGGCGGACGGCCTGCGGCTGAAGCGCCATCAGCACGCCGAGGCGCAAGCCCAGAAAGCACCGCTGAAACTGATCTTTCCCACGGTCCTGTGCATTTTTCCCGCGTTGTACATCGTGTTGATGGGACCTGCCGCCGTCCATTTTTTCCAAATGCTCGACAAGTTGGGCCAATAGGTGTTCACGGGGGGAGAAAGCGATGATAGGGAGCAAGCCCATATCGATCGGCAGACAATCACCGCGATGGTTGTTGCCCATTGCCTTGCAGCGAACCGCCCGTTGGCGGCGCGCGGCTCGGCGGGGTTCGGCCACGCTGGAGTTCGCCATCCTGCTGCCGGTTCTGCTGACGCTGGCCCTGCTTTGCGTCGATTTTGGGCGGTTTGCGCACTGCTATATCGCGGTGGCCAACGCCGCCCGGGCCGGAGCAGGCTACGGAAGCGTCAATCCGTTTACCACGGCTACGAAACCGGTCTGGGAGGCTCAGGTGCGCCAGACCGTGATAGACGAATTGGCCGATAATAATTGGTTCCAGTCGGCCGAACTGGTCATGCCCACTCCCGAAGCGATCGACGAAGGCAACGGGTTTTGGCGGGTGCAGGTCGACGTTACTTACCCCTTCGAGACGCTCATCAACTGGCCGTTTCTACCCGGCTACAACGAGCCGGTGATGTTGCGTCGAGTGGTGGTCATGCGAGGAACCAGATGACGAGAACAGGCAGATATCGTCGAGGGGCCACGGTGTTGGAGATGTCGATCGTCCTGGGAGTCTTCGCCGTTTTGACCCTGGGTATGCTCGACCTGGGGATCGGGGTGTTCCGCTACCACGTGCTGGCCAATGCCGCCCGGCACGGTGTCCGCCGGGCCATCGTGCACGGCGAACATGCCATGACCAGTTGGGGCCCCGGCACGATCGATGTACCGGCCACGGCCTCCGGTATTCCGATCATCGGGGACGGCAGCCCCAATAACCGCGACGGGGTCCAACGCTTGCTGGTCGGCTGTGATTTGGATAAGACTAGGATCGTGGTCGAGTGGCCCGAAGGCAGCAACGCCTTCGAGAAGCAGGTACGCGTCACGGTAACTTCCCCGTATGAACCGATCATGCTGTTTCTCACTCCGGTGACACTTCGCGCTTCCTCGACCATGCAAATCGCACACTAAACTAAGGAGGGACGGATTCATGAAACCTTACCAATCAATTGGCCGGTCCACCTGGTCCAACCGGCGGCGGCGACGCCGGTCGGGCAGTATCTTGGTGTGGAGCGCTTTCCTGCTGGTGGCGTTGATCGCCATGGTTGGCCTGGTCATCGATGGCGGGTTGATGATGGCCGCTTACCGGCAGTGCCACAACGCCGCCGATGCCGCCGCGTTGGCCGCGGCAATGGACCTGATGCTCGGCCGGAGCGAAGCTGAAGCGGCCGCCACCGCCGTCAATTTCGTCACGGACGCGGAACACAATAACCTCCCCGACGCAACAGTCGTTGTCAACGTCCCTCCCACGCAGGGACCCTATGCGGGATCGCCAGACCATGTTGAGGCCATCGTGACATACCCCTTTCCCACGTACTTTGTCCACGTGGTGATGCCAGGGCACAACCGGGATCAGAGTGTCAGAGCATGGGCCGTCGCGGGGTTCGAATGGATTACGGCCGGCGAGGGGGTGATGGCGCTCGATCCGACGGCGTGGCCGGGGCTGAACGTCAGCGGCGGTGGAAGGATCAAAATTCTCGGGCGCATTATCGTTAACTCCGAAGGAGGCGGGGTCGACGAGAACGGCGATCCCTCGAACATGGCCCTGCTCGGCCACAACAAATGGGGCGCCAAGGTCGGGACGTGTCCACTCTGTCCGTTCGGTGCGAGACGCGGCGTCTTCGCCAAGGACATCCAACTGGTCGGAGGCGTCGACACGCCGGAGAGCTTCAAGAACATCGACCCGCTGAATCCTAAAAGCCCCTTGCGCTGCAACGGCCTGCCGGTCCCCGACCCGTTTGCCAATCTGCCCACGCCCAGCACCGCCAACGGCGTCGATCCAACGGATTGGGGAACGGTCAAAGTAACCAACGCCGGCCTGAAACAAGGTCCTCCGTCCTGGGAGGATCCCGACACCGGCGAAGTCACCTTGCAGCCGGGTGTGTACGAGCAGTTGACGGTTACCGGCGGCGACGTGACTTTGATGCCCGGCATCTACGTCCTTTCCGGTTCGAACAACAACAACCTGTCGCTGACCGGCGGCGAGGTGACCGGCGAGGGAGTGATGTTCTACAACACGGGCGCGGACTACAACCCGAACGACGGCTCGCCGGATGCCGGTGATCCGCCTGATCCGATGAATCAGTCGCCACCGCCGAAACATCCCGCCACGGACTTCGGCGACGTAACCCTCAACGCGAGCATGCACTTCTTCACGCCGAGCATGCACTTCACGCCCATCGATACGGAGACATTCAGCTATCCAAACCCAGAGATCAATGTATTCGACGGGATACTGTTTTATCAGCGGCGGGCCAATCCTGAACCGGTCCGCATTGAAGGCAGCCTCCAGGAAGGCGTGTTGGAAGGCACCATTTACGCGAAGTGGTCTCACTTCACAATTGCCGGGCAGGGCACCTGCAACGCTCAATTCATCGTCGGCAGTATTGCTGTTACCGGCCAGGGTAACGTAACCATCGACTATGCCGGGAAGGATATTGCGAAAGTTCAGAACGTGTTCCTGGTTGATTGAGCAACTGATGGCCGTTCTGCCCCGTGCTGCCGTCGCTGCGACGTCAGCACGAATGCCAGGTTGCCCCGTGCTTCCGCCTCGTTGCAGCCGGCGCGCAGGAACTCGACCATCGCGGCGTCGTTCCGGTCCGTGCGCGCCAGCAGCAAGCCCAGGTTGTTGTGCGCCCGGGCAAGGTTCGGGTTTAGTTGCAGCGCGCGGTGCAGGCTGGTTTCCGCTTCTTTCCATCGCCGCTGAAAATAGTAGCTGTACCCCAGATCACAGTGGATCTCGGCGTTGTCGGGGTCCCGTTGCAGGGCCTCGCGATAGAACTCCGCCGAGGCTACACAGTTGCCTTTCTTGTCGTGCAGTACTGCAAGGCGATGGTACGCGTCGGCTCGGCGGCCATCCTTCTTTAGGACTTCGAGGTACAAACGGATTGCCTGTTCCACGTAGCCCTGCTTCTCGACGGACCGGGCGACGGCCATCTGTACATCGGCCTTCTGCTCGGCAGTGATCGTCTCGAGCGGATCTTCTTCCTGGATGGCTGGCGGGGGTGCCGCGGCCCGGCCCAGTCCGAGGCCGGGATGCTTGGCGCCGCTCTGCCGACAACCGAACAGACACACCACGGACGCCAGCAGGAACATCCCGGCGCGGTAGCGACAACGGATATCACTCCGCATTGTGTGGACCTCTACTCACAGAACATTATCGTGTTAGCGCTGACTGCCTTGATCCGGGGTAGTTAAACCCGCGGCGCCACCGGTTGTACCGCCCACAGCCCCTCCTCCTGACCGGGTCTGTTGCAGGAGGTTGCGATAAACCTCTACAGCTTCTTCCCCGCTGAGCCGAGCAGTCTCGGGATCCCCCACCACCACCCACTCCGGAGGCACAGGGAATTCGGCTTCCTCCAGTAGTTTCAAGACTTGGCTGCGACGGGCTGCATCCAACTGGGGATCATCGGCAGCGCGCTCGACGACAAGCGGGTGCATGCCGCACTGGAACATCACGATCAACCGATCGAGCCGTTTACGGCCTTGGGGATTCAGCTTGGACGCATCTTCCAACACGCCGTCGAAGAAATCGTAGCGGTGCAACACCATCTGATCGGCCAAGGCGTTGCAAACCTGAATTCTCATGTGCGTCTGGAGGAGACTGCCCAGCGGCCGGGCGGCGAAGTACTCTGGGTAGCCCCAATGACTGGCCTGCATCAACGCCTTGAATTGATGGATCCACTCGCCCCGGCAAGGCCGCCCTCCGCACAGACTGCCTACGCCGTGCGATGGGCAACAGTCCGGACAGGACTCCTGCAGGGCTGTGGGCACCGCCCCGGCATCCCGCAGCTTCTTTGGAGTCACTGGTGCTGCAAGCGACTTCTCCACGAACACGATCGACGTCGTGGGCTCTTTCGGCTTTTCAGTCGCCGTCAACACGGACACCCAAAGCGTTACAACCAGGCCGCACACGCTTATGATCGCGAGTCTCATTAGTCCACCTCCCCTCACTCCGAGAACCCAACAGGGCCGTAAACATGCTGCTGTTCGAGTTGGAGGTAGCGGGCAACCCCACAGCCCTTGTCCCACAACAAGGTTGACCGCACGTTGCGACCGGTCCGCCCCTCGATCCGGTTGAGCAGGTAGAACTCAAGATCGTTGGGGTCCTGCACTTCCGCACCGGGTACCGGCGGCACCTGATCGCGGTCCATGGGGCTGACCAGGCGCGGGGAAACCAACACCAGCAATTCCTTCTCCACCCGTCGATGGGTGGTGTTGCTGAACATCGGACCGATGTAGGGGAGATCGCCGAGGCCGGGAATCCGGCTCGTCCGACCATCGATTTCCACTTGCAGCAAGCCGGCAATGGCCAGGGTCTGGCCCTCACGAAGCTCCACCGTCGTGGTGGTCCGACGCGTATGAACCCCCGGCACCGGATTGCCGCCGGCGACCAGGGTCGTGCCCAGGCTCTCGTCGATCGAACTCACCTCCGAAGTAACCAACAGACGGATCTTTTGGTCGTTGAGCACGTAGGGAACGAAGTCCAACTGGACACCGAACTTCTTCCAATCGATGGTCACTGAGTTGGTCCCCCCCGTGGTCGTTTGGGGAACCGGCACAGGAAACTCGCCGCCGGCGAGGAAGCTGGCCGTGTGGCCGCTCATCGTTATGAGGTTCGGCTCGGCCAGTACGGTCAGCAGCGAGTTCCGCCGCAACGCTCGTAGCAGAATCTCAAAATCGGCGCTGGGGACGATGCCGAATGCCGTGGTCGTGGTTGGGTTGCTCTGCCCGGTGGCGGTACCCACAAGACCGCCCAGCCCTAGGAGCCCCAAGGCATTGACCGCGGCCCCGCCGATGCTGGTCCCAAAGATATTGCCCGTCGACGGATTCACGCCAAGGATGTCGGCCCCGATCTCGCGCAACCCGGTGCGGTTCAGCTCGGCCACCCGTACCTGGAGCGATACCTGCTGGATACCCGGCACGCGGATGAGGTTGATGATCCGCACCGGTGTTCCCGAGGCTTGGCCGGTGCCCGTCGATTGGTCATTCCGGCCTCCCGCAGGTTGCACCGATTCGAGGAATGCCTCCAGGGTTTGGAGGACTTGCGCTACCTGTGCGGGACTGCGCGCCTCACCTTCGACCACCAAATGCTCCCGAAGTTGTGCCAGCCGCAGATAGGCGTCGGGAAATATCTGCCTGAGGTGGGCCCGCATTAAATCGAGGTCGTAGACGACATGGACTTCAAAGCTGTAGGTCTGACTGTCGGCGGTGGTAATGGACAGATCGGTCACACCAGCCCGTCGGCCCATAATGCGAATCATCCGGGGATTTGGCAGCACCTGAAAGTCGAGCACCGTTGGGTCGCCTACGGCGATCACCGCAGTTCCGCCCTTGTTGACGATGTCTGCCTTCGTGGTTAGCAGCCGCCCCTGGCCCATGATGACTTGCAGCGCGGCATCATTACCCTTGAGCGTATCAATGAAGGAGGCCACCGGTTCGTTCTCTGCTGGCGCTCTCTTGGTATGCCACGTCTGGCCAGGCTCCACTCCCTCCGCAGGGCGCGGGGCCTTTTGCGGTACAACACGCGTCGGTTGCCGCAGTCCACCAATAACGGGCTGGTCTTGAAACACCATCTGCCCGGTCGCCTCGGCCGTCCAGGCCGCACCCTCGAAGACCAGGGCAACCACCAATAGCCATGGCCACATGACCACCGCAATTGGCATGTTGCAATGAATGGACATATCTGGATCAACTAGTAGAATCGGGGTAAACCCTACCTATCATCTCGACACACGTGGGGACATGCACCACCGATTCTTCGGGAGCTGGAAAAAACCGTCCATCCTTCCCATGGTCCCGAACTCGATCAGCTCGATGGAAAACAACGTCTGCACCGTGGAAGACCCGATCGAGTACCACCTGCCGCTGATCAACCAGTTCCAGGTACAAGACAAGATCGGCATGACGTTCCCTAAGAACGTGTTTTAAATCTCCCTTTGGGAGAGGGGCAGAGGGTGAGGGCGGCATGGATCACACCGCAAATAGCGGGGGTTTCTTGCCGAATAACCCTCACCCTAACCCTCTCCCGG
>JAUWHT010000012.1 GCA_030605745.1 Pirellulales bacterium
GCTACGCCCGCAACCCAATAGTGTGGTGAACAAATACTGTACAAGATGCGCGCACGGCGCGCAAAAGTTGTGACGTTAGACTCTAACCCAATCAAACAACTACTCTACTTAGCCGTTACACCAACCTGCGGAAAATCGGGCTTGCCCGGCGCGTAGTTTGGTGGTGGATTTGTGTGTTGGGCAGCAGTTGTACTGCTGCCCCGACACCGCCGCGTTGAGGGGGTGGCAGTTTAACTGCCACCCCAACGAATCAGGAGGTACAAAACCATGGCCGTGATTTATCGAGTTAACATGTCGGATCTCTCGGTTCGCCGTGAGCAACCGAGTCAGCAGTACCAGCAACTGGGCGGTCGGGCGTTGACCTCGGCGATTGTGGCCGATGAAGTGCCTGCCACCTGCCATCCCCTTTCGGCGGAGAACAAGCTGGTGATCGCCCCGGGCATGTTGACCGGCACAGGCGCCCCGTGCTCCGGACGCTTGTCGGCGGGGGCCAAGAGCCCACTCACTGGGACGATCAAAGAGAGCAACGCCGGCGGGCAGGCCCCCGTTGCCTTGGCCACCGCCGGCGTCAAAGCGATCGTGCTGGAAGGAAAACCGGCCGACGGCAAGCTCTATCGCCTGATCGTCAACAGCGAGGGAGTAAAGATCGAGCCGGCCGACGCCCTGGCTGGCCTAGGCAACTACGACACGGTCGCCCGGCTGTTCAAGGAGTTTGGCCAGCAGGTTTGCTGCATCAGCATCGGGCAGGCGGGCGAGATGCGGGCAGCCGCGGCCAGCATTGCCGTCAGCGACATCGAAGGACGTCCCACCCGGCACTGTGGACGCGGCGGACTGGGCGCCGTGATGGGTGCCAAGGGCGTGAAAGCAATCGTGGTCGATCCGGCCGGCGGCCGGCGGCCCAAACCGACCGACGCCGAGGCATTCAAGAAAGGTGCCCAGAAATTCAGCGCGGCCCTAAAGAAACACCCCGTCACCGGCGAAGGCCTGCCCGAGTTCGGCACCAACGTCCTGGCTAACGTTATCAATGCCGCCGGCGCCTATCCCACGCGTAACTTCAGCCAGGGGCAGTTCGAGGGAACCGAGGCCATAAGCGGCGAGCGGCAGCACGACGTGATCATCGAGCGCGGCGGCAAGATTGCCCATGCCTGCCACCGCGGCTGCACGATCAAGTGCTCGCGGATCTATGTCGACAAGAACGGACAGTACGTGACCAAGGGACCCGAGTACGAGACCATCTGGGCACACGGCGCCGATTGTGGGATCGACGACCTCGACGCCATCGCCCGGATGGACCGAATGGACGACGACCTGGGGCTGGATACGATCGAGGCCGGGGCCACCATCGGCGTGGCCATGGAGGCCGGCATTATCCCCTTCGGCGACGCCGACGGGGCGATCGGGCTGCTCGAGGAAGTGGCTAAGGGAACCCCGCTGGGCCGGCTGGTCGCCTCCGGGGCCGAGGTCCTCGGGAAGGCCTACGGCATCGAGCGGGTGCCCACCGTCAAGGGCCAGGCAATGCCGGCCTACGACCCCCGCGCGGCGATGGGGATCGGCGTGACCTACGCTACCTCGACCATGGGCGCCGACCATACGGCCGGGTACGCCATTACCGCCAACATACTGGGCGTCGGCGGAAAGGTCGATCCGCTAAAGCCGGAAGGCCAGGTCGAGCTGAGCCGCAACTTGCAGATAGCCACCGCCGCGATCGACTGGGCCGGGGTGTGCCTGTTCGTATCCTTCGCTGTGCTGGACGATCCATCGGCGATGGAGGGGCTTTGCGAGATGCTTGGTGGTCTGGCCGGCCGGCCGTTTACTGCCGATGATTTCCTTGCCGTTGGTAAGCAGACCCTCATGCGTGAGCGGGAGTTCAACACGGCGGCCGGTTTCACCGCCGCCGCAGACCGATTGCCCGACTTCTTCAAGACCGAAAAACTCGCTCCCCACAACGCCACCTTCACCGTCCCCGACGAGGAGCTGGACAAGGTCTACGACTTCGCAGACTAGCCAATCTGCGTCAACTCATCCAGCCGGCCGGCGAAGAAGTTGGCGAGGTTTTCCAGCGCGGCCCGGCCCATCCGCTCGTTCGACTGCCGGGTGTTGGAGCCGACGTGGGGTGTGAGCAGGACGTTCTCCAAGGTGCGCAGGTCCTTCCCGG
This sequence comes from Pirellulales bacterium, assembly GCA_030605745.1. Lineage (GTDB taxonomy): Bacteria > Planctomycetota > Planctomycetia > Pirellulales > Thermoguttaceae > JAUWHT01. The sequence continues at coordinate 2,156 of JAUWHT010000012.1, forward strand.
GCGATACCGGCTGGTATGGCTCGGTCTGGAAAACGTCCAATGCCGCCCCGGCAAGCCGGCCGGCAGAAAGCGCGTCGTACAGGGCATCTTCGTCGAGGACCGATCCACGGGCGGTGTTGATCAGTAGTGCATCGGGCTTCATCAATCCGATTCGGTCCGCATTGACAAAGCGGTTCGTCTCGGCGACGGTCGGCAGGTGGATACTGAGCACGTCCGCCTGGCGGAAAACCGACTCTACGTCGGTGGTATACAACTCCACGCCGAACTCGGCCTTGATCTGTTCGATCGTCCGGCCTTCGCGCTTCTCGAACTGCGGCGGCGGCACGCAATCGCCGGCGAGCACCTTCATACCGAAGCCGAAATGGGCTGTTGCCGCCACCCGCCGGCCAATACGCCCGAAGCCGACAATCCCTAACACCTTGCCACGCACTTCGGCGCCCGTATGCGGCTGGAACTGGCCGGCCTTCAACCGCGCAGAGGACGAGGAGATACGCCGGGCCATGTCGCCCATCAGCCAGATCGCGTGTTCCGCAACGCTGACATCCAACGCGCCCGGGGTGTTGGTCACCACGATGTTGTTCTGTTTCGCCAAGGTCTTGTCGATGCTGTCATGTCCGACGCCGAACCGGGCGATGATTGAGCCGTTCGCACCGCCCGTCTTGGCCAACGCCTCGTACAGCAGGCTGCGATAAGGAACAACACCCACGATCAACGCCCGAGAACCAGCAGCCAGCACGGCCTCGGCCAGTGGCCGCTCGTCCGCCGGGGCCGGCCGAACCTCGAATCGGCCCTCGGCGCGGAAAAGCTCCTCCGCCTTGGAAAACTCCAGTTCGGTAACCAAAACTATCTCGCTCATCGGTCCTCATGCTTCCCAAGCATCGTACGGCAGCCGAGCAGAAGAAACTCGGTGTCGATACTGCAAGCGATGAAACGAAAGCCCTGTTCGACACGTCGTCCGAGTTCGTCCCTGTCGACGGGCACGACGTGGATACCGGCCGGCACGTGGTGTGTGTTGCAGGCGTCGAGGATCGTTTGCTGGGCGGCCAGCACGTCCGGGTGCCCCAGTTCGCCCGGTATGCCCATCGAGGCCGAAAGGTCATACGGGCCGATAAGCGTCGCGTTGATGCCGGGCGTGGAGAGAATGGCGTCTACGTTCTTCACGGCATCGACGTGTTCGAGCATCACAACCACCAGAACGTTTTCATTATGGTTGCGGAAATACGACCCGAAGTTCCGCCCGAAATCGGTCGCCCGGCAGAGCGATGCCCCGCGAATCCCCTCCGGGGGGACCTTGGCCATGGCTACGGCCTGCCGGGCCTGCTCGGGCGTGTTGACCGAGGGTACGATGATCCCGTCGGCCCCGTTGTCCAGCACCAGTTTGGCCAGCACGGGGTCGTTCGAGTGGAGTCGGGCCAGCAGATCAACACCGGAGCCCTTCACGGCCAGGGCGATCTCGTGGAACGCGCGGACGTCGGTGGAAGTATGCTCCATGTCGACGCCGATCCAGTCGAAGCCTTCGCCGGCCATGATTTCCGCGACCGACGGGTGGCCGATCATGATCCACCCACCCAGGGCCGGTTCGCCGCGGCGAAGCTTTTGTTTCGTCTTTCCCATATCATTGCTCTCCGAGTTTAGCCGCCGGGCTTGCCCGGCGCGTTGTATG
>JAUWHT010000268.1 GCA_030605745.1 Pirellulales bacterium
GCCACCATCAGCGAACTCAGTTCGGAGTACCTGCTCACCAGCGAAGGTCGGCTGGGCTTCGTACTGTTGCGGTTGGCCGAGAACGACAAAAACAGCTTTGCCCAAGGCACCAAAGCCATCGACGCCCTGCGCCGGCTGACCGCCCAGATACAAGCACGGCACCCGGACACGACGATCGGGCTGACCGGCCTGCCGGTGATGGAAAACGACGAAATGCGGATCAGCCAGAAGTCGATGATCGAGGCGAGCCTACTGTCGTTGGTGGGGGTTGCCTGTCTGTTCGTGGCCGGGTTTGGCGGCCTGCGGCACCCGCTTATGACCGTCGGCGCGCTGCTGTTGGCCATGGCCTGGTCGTTCGGATACATCACCTTGGCAGTGGGTCACCTGAACATACTGAGTATCTCGTTCGGCGTGATCCTGATCGGCCTGGGGATCGACTTCGGCGTGCACTATGTGGCCCGGTACCTGCAACTGCACAACACGATCCGCTCCACTGACGAATCGTTGGTGCAGACGGCCCGGGGCGTCGGGCCCGGCATTCTCACCGGCGCAGTGACTACGTCGATCGCATTTTTCACGGCCGGACTGACCGAATTCACGGGGGTGGCCGAGTTGGGAATCATTGCCGGCGGGGGGATCCTGCTGTGCCTGCTGGCGGCAATGACCGTGTTGCCGGCGATGATCTACCTGGCCGACAGCAAGCGGCCGGGCCAGGTCCTGCCGACCCCTTTGGATATCCACGGCTGGCTCAGCCCGCTGTTTCGCAGGCCGCGGCTGTTGTTGGCGGCGACACTGTCGGTCACCGTGCTGCTGTCGCTGGGGATGAGTCGCTTGTGGTACGACCACAACCTGCTGAATCTCCAGCCGGATGGGATTGAGAGCGTCGAGTTGGAGCGAAAACTACTCAACGAGGCCGATCAGAGCGTGTGGTTCGCACTGTCGATTGCCGAGAGCCGCCAGGATTTGCTGGCCCGAAAGGCCCGGTTCCTCGAACTCGGTTCGGTGGAGCGGGTGGAGGAGATCGCCTCGTTGTTTCCGACCGACCACCAACAGAAGCGTCCGATCATCCAGCGGATACACGGCCGGCTGGCGAACCTGCCCGAACGACCACCCCGAATCCCGGTCGACCCGCCGGCCGATCTGGGCCGGGTGCTTGCCCGGGCCCAGACCCTGATGATCGGCGGTCCGCGTACGGTGCGGGCCCAGCGGCAGTTGGAACAGGTCCGTCACGCCCTGCGCCAAATGCCCGTGGCCGAATGCTACAGGCGGCTTTCCGACTACCAGCAGCGAATAGCGGGCGACCTGCTGAGTCGGTTGCACACGCTGCGGACGATGGCCAATCCCGAGCCGCCGAAGCTAAGCGACCTGCCCGAAGGACTGGTCACCCGCTTCGTGGCCACATCCTCCGGCCGGTACCTGTTGAAGATCTACAGCAAGGCCGACATCTGGGACATGGATGCGATGGAGGCTTTCGTCCACGACGTGCGGAGCGTTGATCCGCTGGCCACCGGCAACCCGCTGCAAACCTACGAGGCCTCGCGGCAGATGAAGCGGAGCTACGAGCAGGCCGCCTGGTACGCCCTGGCCGCCATCCTGATCGTGTTGTACGTCGACTTCCGCAGCCTCCGCTTCACGCTGCTGGCGATGATGCCGCTGGGGTTGGGGATGTTGCAGATGTTCGGCGTGCTGGGCTATTTGAATATGCCGCTGAATCCGGCAAACATGATCGTGCTGCCGCTGATCCTGGGTATTGGGATCGACGACGGGGTTCACGTCGTGCACGACTTCCGCCACCAGCAGGGCCGCTACCGAATGAGCGCCTCGACTGCCAGTGCCGTGTTGATCACGTCGCTTACCACAATGGTTGGGTTTGGCAGCCTGATGATTGCCAGCCACCGGGGCCTGCAAAGCTTGGGTCGGGTGCTGACGATCGGGGTAAGCTGCTGCCTGTTCACCTCGCTGGTGATGCTGCCGGCCGTGCTGACTTGGCTCACCCGCAACCGCCCAGAGCAACCAGATGAAGACCGGTCCGACGCCGAGATCACCCCGCAGAGGATCCACCGCCGCGACGAGGCCCATCACCCGGGCACCAGCCGGCGTGCCGTGCCCAGGGCGGCCCACCAGGAGCAGCTCGGTGCAAAAGGGCGTTAAACGCACAGTTTAGCCGCCGAGCTTGCCCGATTTTCCGCAGGTTGGTGTAACGGCTAAGTAGAGTAGTTGTTTGATTGGGTTAGAGTCTAACGTCACAACTTTTGCGCGCCGTGCGCGCATCTTGTACAGTATTTGTTCACCACACTATTGGGTTGCGGGCGTAGC
>JAUWHT010000261.1 GCA_030605745.1 Pirellulales bacterium
GGTCGGCACGCCGAAGTTTTGATTTCGGAGCTGAATACCCAGCCTGCGCGTACCCCTGCCGTTGCCACACCCGCGGTGTCACCACCGCCAGCGTACGACTCAGGGCCGGGATGGTTCGCTAGACCTTTCCCGTACGACTCTTTCATTCGCGACTCCATGCCGGTTTATCCCGGCGCTTTCTCTGATCCCAATGCGCCCCAGGCATCTGAAGCCAATCGTCGAGCAGCGATCCAGGCCCGGGTAGAGCCGCAGGAACTTGGCGTGGGTTTCGATCGGCTGCGGGCCGCCGGGGAAGTACCAGTGCGACCCTTTCGCCTGGTAGCGGCAGCCGCCGCGGAGAATGACGAAACGGGTGTGCCCGTCGTCACGCTCGCTCTCGGTCCACTCGCGGACTTCGCTCCTGTGGAACGAATCGCCGTGCTGCTTGGCCGCCCGGTGCCATTCCCATTCGGTCGGCAGCCGCTGTCCGGTCCAGGCGGCGTATGCCCGGGCGTCGTCGATATCCACAAACACAACCGGTTCGTCTTTCAGATTGGCCGGGCAGGTCGACCCACCCCAATGGTCCAGGAACCGGTCGGGACACCGGGGAGTGTACTTCGTCGCCTTGAGGAACGCCTCGAACTGACCGTTGGTGACCGGTTTCGGATCGATCCAGTACGCACCCAACGTGACGGTTACGCGATGTTCCATCGTCTCTGAGTGCGGATTGCCTTTGAGGAACCGGCGCCACTGCTCCGGCGGTGTGCCGGGATCGGGATAGCAGCCGCATTCGCGGCGGATATGTCGCACGACAAACTCCCCGGGACCTCCCTCGACCCGCAACATCCGTGCGGTCGCGGCCGGGTCCGCAGCGTGACATTTTGGCGGCCGTTTCGGCTCGACGACCGGGCGGGCCTTCACGTGGGGATCGTCGCCGGGGCCGGCCACCGGGCGAAGGGCTTCGCGCTGTTGTCCTTCGAGTAACTTGCTGAAAGCCGGTGGGGACCGCTCCCCTTGCAGCGCTGCTATCGCGCCAAACCGCTCCAGCGGCACCGCCAGGCGAACCTTGCCGTCGGCATGCTGCGGCTCCAGCGGCACACCCCGCCACAGATCGAAGAAGCGTTCCCCGCGGTCCTCAATCTCGAGGATCGGGGCCTCCACTTTTTCGCCGCTCTGGTTGACGATTGTCCACAACCGGACGTCCGGCCCCTTCCAGCAGGAGGCAACCACCTTCGGCACCTGCGTGGGGAAGCAGGGTAGCCACTGCCCGTCGCTCAGGAGCGAAGCGTAATGGCGCAGCACGGGTGCCATGCGGCGGAGCGTGGCGCGGTCGGTGGCGTTCCACGGGTTCCAAGAGCCGAAGATGTTTTCCCAGACCAGCATCCCGCTGCCGTTGATCCAGGCTGCGGCCAACTCGTCCTGGTGGGACGTGTCCCAGCGGCGGATTTGGTGTTGGATATGTCTCGGTTCGAGCCACTTCAGGTGCAGTACGCCGATGCCGGGGAACGGCCGCAGCCACTGCGCCCAGGACCCGCCGCATCGCCGCATCTCGTCTATTTCCGGATGACCCTCGGGCTCGAAGGCCACGCCGGGCCGCAGGGCGTCGACCGCCGCGCGAAGCTGCTGCGGCGATTGCCGCATGGTGTCCAGAAAGATCCCGTCTGCCTCGATGGCGGCGACGATCTTGGCCAGGGCCACCTCGTCGGGATCCTTGTCGCGCCGCGTGCCCACGTCCCACGGCATGTACGGCAGGAAGACCTTTACTCCGCGCCGGTGGAACTCGCGTACCGCCTCGCGCAGCCCGCTCAGCCCACCCGGCATGTGACGGAAGAAGTCGAACTGGTTCCGCCGGCCGGCGCCGAGCTGCGGATAGGTGTGCCAGAAGACCACCGAGTCGAAGCCGCCGAACTCGCGTTGCGCATCCTGGCACAATGCGGCGACACGGTACTGTCGCTCTTCTGGGCTCCAGAAGGCCCGGTCGTACATGAAGATGAACCCACAGACGAAGTTGTGAGCCATCCATTCCAGGTCTTCGCGCTCGTAGATCGAATCGGCCGCGGCTCGCTGTTGACCCCATCGCTTCTGGCGGTACGACCGCAGGTGCGCGAGCCACTGTTGCCAATTTTCGCCGGGGCCAGGCGGAGCGATATAATGCGCATTGTGCCGCACCGCCAATAGAGTGTTTCGAGACGACTGCCCGCTGCCTTCTTCACCCAACGCGGAGCAGGTTGCCAGCACCGCCGCCATCAGCGCGACACCCGAAACTCGCTTGTACTGAGCACGTCTCATCTTCTCACCTTCGTTTCTGCCATCGTGGCGTCCTATTCAGCGCAAATCGGTTTCATACATGGCAAGGATGTCTTCGACCGGCGTGTCGGGCTGAATGTGGTGGGTGCCCGCCATCACATAGCCTCCGTCGCGGCCGAGGTTTCGTTGACCGATGAACAGCGTGAACCGTTGGAAAAAATGGCATTCACTGGGGAATGAAATACCCTGCGCACGTCAGCCGAACCTTGGCGGACAGAGTTGTGGTGATGGACAATTCAAACGGTTGCGGTTCGGCCGAGGGTTCGACTGCGATCCGCCAGGCTTGCCATGGGGCCGGATAGGTCCGTTTGCCCAGCACCGGTTGGAAGGCGCCGCTCCGCCCGACCAGTTTACCTTGAGCGAGCAAATGCTCTCCGACGTTTCTCGTCGCCCACGGGCCCGAACCCCTGTTCATTTCCACGGTGACGACCAAGGTGCCGCCGGTGGTGCTTCGAGGTGCTTCACCCTTGACGACCAACTGTCGCTTGGGCTTGTCACTAACATCGTCCACGGTGATCTCCACCGGCCGGCTGGCCTCCGGAAAACCACTGGGAATGGGCTTCGCTTCGAAAGCCCGACTGAGCGACGGACGCTTACCACGCGGCACAACTTCCAGCAACACGACCTCGAACGGACGTAACGAGATCGAAGCCTCTTCGCCGAACGCGTCGGCGTCGCCTTCCAGTCGCGCCGGCTCGGGATACCAACGATAGAGGTCCCAGGCTCGACCGTCCGGCAGCCCCCAGGCCGAGTTCAGCTTCAACGGCAACGAGCTATCTTTCCACGCGCAGTTGTTAAGCGCCAAGAAGGCCCGTTTGCCGTCGGTGCAGCAGTATCCATAAGGCTCGTCCTTCCACGGATCGCCCAGGATGAACCTGGGGTTGGCAAAGCAGTCGGGCCATGCTTTCAGCAGCGCAATGAAATCGGCCATTTGTTTCCGTTCCGGTGGCGAGAGCCACGCCGCATCGGCCCAAACCTGGGCCAGCAGGCTACCGCGGCAGATGTCCATGATGAAGCCTCCCTGCCAGCGCTCCTTGCCGATCGAGCTGTTCCACCCCCAGTCGGAAAGCCAAATGCCCAACGAATCCTTGCCCAACGCTGGCACGTCTTTGGCATGCCACTGGGCCTGGTCGAGCTTTTGGGTCACGCTGTCCCGGGCGTAGAGAGCCGGGAGGTCGCTCGGACTGGCCGCCTCGATGTGGATTCCCGAGTCGAATAGAGTGTCGACGTGCAACAGCCACCAGGGCGAACGGTAGCCCCAGTAGCCCATCAAGAAAACGTCGGGACACTCCTTATCCAATGCGTGGAAGAAGTCAATCACGGCGCTCTGGATCGGCTCGGTGGAATAGACGCCCGGCAGGTGATCGTGGTTCGGGTTCACGCAAACATTAGCGAAATTGTCGAACTTCAGCAGTCTCGCGCCATTCTCGCGGATATGGTAACGAAAGGCATCGGTGTACATCGACTTGATCGGCTCGGTGGCGCGACAGAAGGCCGGGTGGTTGTAGGGGAGCTTATCAAGTTCCTTCGGCCGCTTCGGGTCGAAGTTCAGGCATGACTGGACATCGGGATTGCCGCCGATTGACCAATAGGGCATCGAACTGTCGATCCACAGGCCGGGCTTCGTTCCCAGTTTGGCCAGTTCCCGCTTGATATTGGTCAGGCCGTTGGGAAATCGCTTCGGGTCGCAACGCTTCAGATCGCCCATGTAATCGACCCAGAAATGGATGTTGCACAGGTCGAAGCGGCATCCGGTCTGCCGCTGTCCTTCGGCTACTTTGGCGATCATGTCGAGGACGAACGCTTCGCTGTTTGCGAGATAATCGCCCGACGGCCAAGAACCGAAGTTGTCGAAGATAGCATACGGCTTGTCGTGCCCGCGGACCACACGGCGCATGCGGCCGCGCAGATGAGCGAGAAACACCTTCCGCGCGTTGCCTACCTCGCCCACGCCGTAGACCGCCTCCATGCACTGGAACTTCTCTCCGGACGGCAGCTTGGCGCCCGGATACTGCCGCAGACAGACGTGCCCTTTGTCTTTTTTCTCGGCCGCGGCATGACCGGCCGGGTGCGCCAGGCCCATGAAAAACTGGTCGTCGAGATATGCCGGGAATCCCCGGACCCCGCCCAAAAGATCGGCGTCGGTGCGGTAATCACCCAACCGGACGTTCAGCAGGCGGTTCAACTCCCGGTCGCCTTCGTTTGTAATCACGACGAACTTGTGCAACACCGGCTGCTTGGCCTCCCATCGATAAGTCACCCGTGCGGAGATTTTCGGTTCTTCGGCGGACAGCTTGAAGACGGCCTCGCCGGTGCTTGCTTCGCTGTTGACCGGCACTTCGATTACCTGTAATTTGGGTGTTTGCAACGGCTCGCCCGGCATGCCGATATCCAGCTCCAACTCCGCCCCGTCTCCCAGCGATATCTTCCGGCCGGTGAGCCGGTTTTCCCACCACCGGGCACGCAGCCCGGCCGTGGTATCCAGGCGAAACACAAACAGCGGCGAACGCAACTCAACGTGCTTCCCCTCCTGCACAACCCGGCAGCCTTGCTCCCCGGCTGGCTCCGCCGACGAATGTCGGTCAGCCAGGTGGATGCAAACAAGCAGTGAAATACCAAACGCGATTCCCCTCCTAATGCTCTTCTTCATGGCAAACCTCAGTAGTAATCGTTCACGAGGTTCCAGGGTTCTCGGGACCTTCCCGAGAAGACTTGCCCTGAACCTATCATTTTGATTCTACACATTCTACACGGGGAAATCAAGCCCGTCAAGGACCTTTCTGCTCATGCCCCGCAAGGATTTCTAGAAACCGGTAAGTCCCAACAGCAGATCCTGCATTGTATCACCCATCATTTCTGGGGAGTGAACACGATCTTGGTGTTGCTGAGATTGTCAATCTCTATCCCTGCAATCAGGTTTTCTCTCGACACCTCGACAGTCTCTTTTCCGTCGGCGAAGATGGGCCGGGATGCGGAAAGGGCGTATCGACCGGCTGTGTACTTCGAAAGCAACGGCAGCCGGAGGCGATAGGTTGTGTCGCCCAGGCGGGTGATTTGAAACGCCTTGCCCGCGCCGAAGCTCTTGCCGACCGCGAGGATCTTCTCCAAGTCGTGCGGATGGATTTGGAACGGCCTGTCGTAGCCTCTTTCCAAAGGCATCAGGCCGATGTAGTAGGCGAACAGCCCGGCAATGTTGGGACCGGTGTTCCAACCGAAGTTCAGGGCCCCAAATGTCCTATGAGAGTCAAGTGACTCGGCCCACGTGCCGTGAGCAGAAGCAGAATTCAACATGAAACGTACCGCTCTGGCCGCAAGGGCATCGTCTCCGGCCTTTAGGGCCGCCATGGCAAGATATCCGGCGCCACCCCACATACTGGTTTCTCTCCTCGCTGGGAAATGTGGAGAACTACTTACCCATTCCATCTTCTTGCCCTCCGTAGATACACTCATCAGCATGTCTTCCTTCGCCTTCTGGAGCCAGTTGTGCCACAATCGTCCGGGCACAGCCCCCAAGCAGATATACTCCAGATGCATCGAAGTGATGTGCGCGTGCAGTTTACCATCCGGCGAGATCGCTCCATACAAACCTTCCGGACTGACCAGCTTGGCCTCAATGGCTTTTATGACGGCGTCCTTTTCCTGCCGATATTCTTTTGCTTTTGTCTGGCTATTCACTTCAATTGCGAGAGACTCCAAGAAATCCAGAGCGCACCATAGAGATAGAGAGCTATCGAAAGAGGCAGGCCAGCCTTGCTTTCCTAGTCCCTCAAGGCGGAGCACCGAGTCATCCGCAACAATGCCTATCAGGTGATCGTCACCCGCTTGCGATCGCAAATACTTGATGATCTTTTCGGCACGACCTTGGTATGTCAAGGTGGTGTCTACATCGCCCGTCTTCTTGAGATACTCTCTGAATGCCTTTATGTGGAATTCTTCATAACTTCCGGCTCTGCCTCCACGGGTGCTGAAATCGGGGTGAATGGCAGTGTACGATGCCGTGGCATCAGCGTATTTCTCACTGGCTTTCTCGTGGAAGGCCAAGAGGTTCTTCATATCATCCCAGTGCGCCGTGAAATTCCCGTAAGGAAGCAGGAATTCCTCCATGTGGTGAAAGCAGTCCGGGAGAAAGCAGTTGCTCCAGGTTGTGCCAGCGCTGATAGCGCCCGTGCATGTTTGCATCGTCTTGATGGAGATGAGGCCCTGCTGGATGAGCGCTTCTGCTTTGGACGAGGGCTCGTGATACCCCAACCACTCTCGCCACCACGCCACCGTCCTGTCCAACGACTCTTGCGGAGCGTTTACCAGATTGCGGGAGACCTCCTTCACCCGGTCCGGCTGGTGGCCGACGACGTAGGTGAACAGGAGCGACTGCGGGGCCTTCAAGTCGGTGTAGTCGAAGCGGAGGACGGCTTCTACGTCGCCGGCTGCGCTGGCGGCGTCCGCCTCATATTGCAGATGGCCCAGGTCGCGGTAGTACTTCTGAATGTCACGGATCTTGCTGATATCTCGGCACCCGTAGCCGGCCGGCGGTTGCGAGCAAGCGACGCGCAGGCACAGGGGATATTTCTCATCCTTGAAGGTGAAGCCATCTCGCTCATAGGCAACCCGATCATTGGCAGCGTCGCCGTATCTCATCCCGGTCTGATGCGTCGAGACGTCCTCGTCTGGCATGACCGGGTTGCTATAACAAATCACGCTGAGCTTCTCCAACGGGCGCTTCGGCCTGATGACCAAGTAGCGACACACTGCGGGCAGCCCCGGCGGAGCATAGGTATAGAGGTCAAAACTGCACTGCTCGGCCTCGATCATGGCCTTTACCACGGCGCTGCCAAGAACGTACGAGACGCGTACATTCGGCACGCCTGCCGCGCCGAGCGGTTGGTACTTACCGCCGTTCACCGAGTAGTAGAGACAGCTACAGCGGTAAGAGACGATTTGTTTGGCCCGCTCGTCGCCGCGGCCGCCCCAGCCCTCTCCGTCCACGAAGGGCCAAGCGAACAGCGACTCGGTCGATTGGGGGTGCTCCCGGCTTCCGCAGAAGCAGTCCAGCGTCGTCAGGCTGCGGCATTTTGCTCCGGCAAAAGGATGCCACCCGCCGGTCCTTGCAAACAGGAACTCGTTGCCGACGATGAACTCCGTGTTCCTTATGCCGGGCGTCGTTTTGTCACCTACTTGATACATCGCCAGATTGTCATCAAACAACTCGCAGTAACTGACAAGTGAGTTTTCCGCAGTTGGTTCCGCCCCCGCTCGGTCGCACATCAGGGCCGTGGCGAGCAGCAACCCGGCCACCAGCAGCAACCTCTGCGCGGTCTTGCGTGTCGGAAGAGAATCCTCTTGGCTGGCAGAACACACGCCAATATTCTTACTTACATACGGAAGGTTTCTCATCTCGGGTTCTCCTTGAATGCATACTCAAACTGGCAACCATTCACGGGCCTTCGACCGTGCCGAAGTGTTATCCGCGAGCGATTGCTGTTATTATCTATCGCATAGATCCGAAACCGGGTCAAGTACCCGAATGTCGTTCGGCTGTCTGGGCGGCGAAGCCGCAAGAGGCATTTCAGTTGCGTCTTGGCATTCTGCAAAAGCCAAGTCAGAAGGTGAAATACACGTCGGTTGCAAAGGTGAACTGGCTGCGTTTCGCTCCGGCGTCGTAGGGCAACTGGCCGGCGGCGTCGACGGGGCCACGGTACCAGTCCCAGCGGCATTCGGGCCGCACGACGAGGTTCGCGCACGGTTTCCAGTTGACGCCCAACGTGATTTCGAAGAAGTTACCTGCCCAGCCGATCTGGTTCCCGGCGATATTCGGTCCGCCGGTCCAGCCGTGCGGGGCGCCGATTCCGCCCACGCGCGTACCGTCGTCGTCGCGAAACCATTCGACCCGCAGGCCCAGGTCCCAGTACTTGTTGACGTCCAGGAGTATGTACTGGTTGATCCCGTACCACTGGGCATTTTCGCGCGGGCCGATTTCTGGCTGGATGCCGCCGTCGTTATCGAATCCGCGGTCGTGCTGTAGCACGTAGGTCAAGCGGTCGGTAACCCGCTGGGTGAAGACGAAGCTATACATGCTGCGGTTCAGCTCGCCTGCATCGTCGTAGGCACCGTTGGTGATGGCGAAGGCCAGCAAGGTTGCTCCGCTTTGGCTGGTCCAGGACAGGCCGCCGAGGAACGAAAGTTCGTCGTTGTTGTCCTCCCACATGTTCCAGCCGCGATCGAACCCGGCGCTGATGACTAGCTGGTCGCTCAGGTTGTACGATCCCAGCAGGCCGGTATGTGTGAACGGCTCGCCGTACTGCTTGGCGTAGGAGTGCGAGTAGAAGAAGTTATTCGGTGCGGCGACGACTTCGTACCCGATGATCGTGAAGTAATGTCCCATCCGCACGGTCAGGTCGTCCACGGCGACGTCCATGTATGCCTGGGGCACGGCGGCACCGTAGAACCGCTCCGACTCGTTCCAATCGGTTTCCAGGCCGTACGCCTGGGTAAAGCGCCAATCGGTACCGTAGAGGCAGTCGACCCGCCCGCCGACGCCAAAGCCGTATCCGCCCGTGTCCACCTCCCTCTCGGCATACAGCCAGAGTTGGTTCATCTGGTATTCACAGTCACGGTCGTTGAAGGTAATCGGGCCGTTGAAGCGATCGGCCGGGTTTCGGGCGTTTACGGTAATGCCCTGGTCGAGCCAGCCGCCCAGCACAAGCCTGGGGCCGCAGCAGTCACACCGGCAACAACAGTCGCACGAACGTGTGCGGCGCGACCGGTCGCGGCTCGTGCCGCAGGTGTCGCCAAAACGGTCTTCGTCACAACGGTCCTCGCTAGCAGCGTAGCCTGGATCATAGGGTCGGCGACCGGGGGCTGTTTCTTCTTCGACCTGCTCATCGTCCCTCGGCAGTGGAGCCACCGGCTCTTCGGTGCCCAGGGCTTTGGCGTCGTCGGGCATCGGCGCCTTCTGGGGTTCTTCGTCGAAGGGCGAATCCTCAAAAGGCGAGTCATTTTGAGCCACCGCGGCGGTGCCGCAAAGCAATGCCAACACAGCGGCAGCAACGGGCAGTTTCCATTGCCACGTATTCATGTTCCGGTCTCCTTATTACTGGGACAACTCCGATTATCGGTCCAGTCAGCAAAACTAATCGGAGCGTTGCAAAGCACATATCCAGTCAACGCGGCAGTCGCCGAATAACCGGCAGGTTACGAATAACCGCCCCTAAAGCCCCCAGTTTGACACCGGCCCTCATACGGCCCTCATAGGCGCGAAGAACGGGATTCCAAACGCGGGACCGCAGTCCCGGGGCGCTTGGAGGTGTGAAACCAGGAGCCGTTTAGCCGCCGCGCCCACTTCTGTTGGGGTGGCAGTTAAACTGCCACCTCAACAGGGAACTGGTCGTCAAACAACGCGCCGGGCAAGCCCGGCCGCTAAACAGACTCCACCGCTCAGTACGGCTTATAGAGGCCGGGGACCGGCACGGGGTAGTTGCCGTTTTCGTCGGGCATGACCGGCGGATCGGCGTCGAAGGCGTACTTCTGGGGCATTTCGTCGGGACCCTTCTCCACCGCTTCGTCCCACTTAACGACCTTGCCCGAGTAGGTCGCCATCCGGCCCAAGACGGCCGTGAAGCTGCTGGTGGCGCCGTACCAGCCGTCGTTGCACGGCTTGTCGTTTCGGATGGCGTCGATAAGGTCGATGTGCTCCTGATCAAAGGGGCTTCGCTGGTTGCGACCGCTTTGGCAGTCGCAGACGCCCTTAGTGCCGTGGACGAACTCTGTGACTGCCCTCCAGCAGCCTGGGATATGGCGGCACTGGCTGTACATCTTTGTGCCGTCGGGGTAGGTGAACTCGATGAAGTGGTGGTCGAATATCTGGCCGTGGTCTTTGCCCTTGCGGACTTCGCGGCCACCCATGCCGTTGGCCTCGACCGGATGCTCGCCCTTGACCCAGTTGCCGATGTCCAGGTTATGGACGTGCTGCTCGCAGATATGGTCGCCGCAAAGCCAGACGAAGTAGTACCAGTTGCGCATCTGGTACTCCATTTCGGTTTGTTCCGGCTTGCGGCCACGGCCCCAGACGCCACTGCTGTTCCAGTAGACGCGCGAGAACATGAAGTCGCCGATCTCGCCGTCCTGGATCTTCTTGATGCCCTCGATGTAGCTATCCTGGTGTCGTTTCTGCAGGCCGACCACAACCTTCAGGCCCTTCTCGTCGGCCTTCTTGTTGCTTTCCATAAGCGAGCGGAAGCCGGGTGCGTCCACGCAGCAGGGTTTTTCCATGAACACGTGCTTGCCGGCGTCGATGGCCGCCTTGTAATGGATCGGCCGGAAACCCGGCGGAGTGGCCATCAGCACCACGTCCACGCCGCAGTCGATCGCCTTCTGGTAAGCGTCGAAGCCAACGAAAATGCGATCGTCTGGAATATCAACCTTATCTTTGAACTTCTTTTTCAAGCCATTGGCTACGCCTTTGGCTCGATCCTCGAAGGCATCGGCCACTGCCACCATCTTGACGTTGTCGATCGAGCCCAGGCAGTTGCCGGCGGCGCCGGTGCCGCGTCCGCCGCAACCGATCAAGGCCACTTTTAACTCGTTGCCGCCCTGCGCGTGCGCGGAGCGGGCAATGCTCAGGCTGCCGGCCAGCGCAGTGCCGGCCACCGCCGCCGTGGAACCTTTCAGAAAGTCCCGGCGTGAGGGTTTCTTCGTGTCGTTCATTCCTGTATCTCCTTGAAGTTGGGAAATTGAAAACATTGACCACCAAACAACGCGCCGGGCAAGCCCGGCGGCTAAACTGCCCGCTTTATTCTTTGCCCGCTTGGGCCTCTTGGTACTCTCTGATTACCTTGATATCCGGCTCGTACAGTTTTGCTTCCTCGGCATCGGGCACCCGCAGCGGACGCACCACGCGGAATCCGGGGCAATAGACCTCGGTGTGGTACCAGATGCTTTGCGGGATCTGCGGGTCCTGCATGTTCCAATCCCTGCTCGAGCCCCGCCGGGCGGCGCTGCGGAGCTGCTCGGGATCATCGTCCCAGCAGCCGCCCCGGGCTGTCCGGGGATACTCGGTCTTCGGCACGGCCAGCGGCCGGGTGGTCGTCTTGCCGGCGAACTTCTTGTAGTAGTCCGGAATGTACTGATCGAGCACCCATTCGGAAGCATTTCCGTGCATGTCGTACAGGCCCCACGGATTGGGCTTCTTCTGGCCGACCTTGTGGTATCCGTCGTCACTGTTCTCGAAGTGCCAAGCATACTCGTCCAGCTTCTTCGGATCGTTGCCGAAGGAGTAGGCGGCGGTCGTTCCCGCGCGGCAGGCATATTCCCACTCGGCCTCGGTCGGCAGCCGGTAGAACCGGCCGGTCTTGGCTGAGAGCCATTTGCAGTACATCCGGGCGGCAAGCTGGCTCATGCAGATGGTCGGATAACCCTCCTTGCCCATGCCGAAGGTCATATCGGAATAAGGCTTGGTGGGCCGGGTCACCGCGTCGACTAGTTCATCGCGCTCGGTAGGTTCTTGTTTAGACAGCTTCCGCCGCTGCCGGTCCAGCCCCAGGCCCCACAACTCGTACTCGTCCCAGGTCACTTCGCACTTGCCCATCCAGAACGGTTCGATCACGACCTCATGCTGCGGCCCCTCGTCGTCTTTGCGGTTCTTCTCGTCCTGTGGGCTGCCCATCATGAACTTGCCGCCGGGGATCGGCACCATGTCGAACTTCGCGTCGGTGCCGGCGATCTGCTCGGTGTACGGCTTCATGTCGGCTTCTTTCTCGGCTGCCGACTCGGGCACGTCGGTTGGTTTGGGAAGCCACTTGACGGTGACGACTTCGGTCGGATCGAGTTCCTTTTCGGCAGCCGCATCCTCGGCTGGCGGCTCCTCGGCAGGTGGTTCTTCCGCAACCGGCTCTTGTGCGGGCGGTTCCTCCGCCGGTGGTTCCTCGGGCAGTGGTTCCTCCGCCGGTGGTTCCTCCGCCGGTGGTTCCACTCCGACAACCGAGGGGATGGTCGTTGTGGGAGAGACTATCGGCGGGACAGTTGTTCCGGGCGGGGCTGACTGATCGATCGAAGGTGCGCAACCCCACAGGGTCACGATCACCAGCCCAAAGGCCAATAGGAAACAAGGTTGCACTACACACCGATCGCGAAGTACGCTAGTCATTTAGTAGACCTCCAAAACTCGTGGAAACAATTGAAATCGAAAACCCGGGCTCGGGACGACACCAGGAGGGACCTGCCCAAATGGGAAGGCTAGTGGTTGTATTCCTGTTGGGGGTGGACGTTGCGGCGGCTCCGCCCGAGGAACCGGTATTGCTGCGGTTCCAGTTCGTCCAGACGGAGATGGCCATACCAGTCAAAATTGTATTGTATGCTGCCGACAGTTCAACCGCAAGCAGGGGCGCCAAGGCGGCATTTTTCAGGATTCACGACCTGAATGCCATCTTAAGCGATTACGCCCCGAAAAGCGAATTGCGCCGCCTCACTACCACCGCTTCGGGGGGGAAGGGTGTGCCGGTCAGCGAGGACCTGTGGCGGGTGCTGAGCCACGCTCAGGCACTCTCCGAGCGGTCCGGCGGGGCGTTCGACGTGACGGTCGGTCCGGTGGTCCGGCTTTGGCGCCGTGCCCGCCGCCGTGGGCAACTCCCATCGCCCGAGCGGCTGCAATCCGCACGCTCACTTGTCGGATACCGCCTGATCCGGCTCGATCATGCCAATCACACGGTCGAATTGCTCAAGCGTGATATGCGGCTCGACCTGGGCGGGATTGCCAAGGGGTACGCAGCGGACGAGGCGCTGCGGGTGTTAAAAAAATCCGGCATAAATCGGGCCTTAATCGACGCCGGGGGCGACATCGTGCTGGGCGATCCGCCGCCTGGGAAATCGGGCTGGCGGATCGGCATCGCGCCGCTGGAGCCGGACGGCCCACACACCCGATTTCTGTCGCTTGCCCGCTTGGGCGTTGCCACTTCCGGCGATACTTGGCAACACGTCGAGATCGCCGGCCGGCGGTATTCGCACATCGTCGACCCACGCACCGGCCTGGGCCTGACCGACCACAGCAGCGTGACGGTCATCGCGCCGGACGGCATCACCGCCGACGGCCTGGCCTCGGCCGTCAGCGTGCTGGGGCCAAAGAAGGGGCTAGAACTGATCGAGGCCAGCGGCGGCGCCGCGGCGCTGATCATGCGCTCCCCGCAGGGCAAGATCAAGACGTACGAGTCGAGCCGTTGGAGAGAGCCTAAAGCACCCGAATCACAAGGAGATACGAAATGACCAACAAACCCAGAATATCGAACCGTGTCAGCCGAATACCCAAATCCGCAATCCACGAGATGACAAGGCTGTCGAAGGAAGTGGAGGACGTGGCGTTTTTGTCCTGGGCGAAACCAACTTCCGATACGCCCGATCATATCAAGGAAGGTGCAATCGCTGCTATGAGAGAAGGGCTGGTTGGGGGGTACACTGAGAACGCCGGTTTATCAGAACTACGGGAAGAAATCGTCAAGAAACTCAAGCGGGATAACCGTGTTGATGCCGAGGTATCCCAGATCATGGTTACTGTCGGGGCCATCGAGGGGCTGGCCGCAGCCGTGATGGCTTTGGTTGATCCCGGCGATGAAGTTATCATGCCTTCCCCAACTTATTCAACACATGTTCGTCAGGTCATCATTGCGTCGGGGAAACCGGTCTTCGTCCCAACAATCGAAGAAGAAGGATTCATTCTCGACATCCAGCGTATCAAGGATGTGATAACTCCCAAGACGAAAGCAATCGTGTTCTGTACTCCGAATAATCCAACCGGTACAGTCCTTGCCGAGAGACAACTTCGGCAACTGGCCGAGGTTGCCCTGGAGAACAACTTGATGCTAATCACGGACGAAGCCTACGAGTATTTTACCTATGATGGCTACGAGCATTTCAGCGTTGCGTCCATTCCCGAGATGAGGCGGAACGTGATTAGCTGCTACACGTTCACGAAGACGTATGCCATGACAGGCTGGCGGGTTGGCTATCTGCACGCCGACGAGGAGGTAATCCCGCAGATCAACAAGGCACATATTCCTTTTGCAATCTGTGCCCCGGTGGTTTCTCAGTATGCAGCGTTGGCTGCGTTGAAAAGCCCGCAAGATTGTGTCCAGCAGTTCAGGAGCCACTATCTGTCTGCCCGCAACGTAATGTGCGAGCGGCTTGACCGCCTCGATTCAGTCTTTGCCTACGACAAGCCACACGGTTCATACCTCATGTTTCCCAAGATCCTGTTGGACGAGGGCAAGGATTCGACCGCATTCTGCAAGAAGCTCTTGAAAAAGGGTGGTGTGTCGACCACGCCTGGGATAGCGTTTGGGCCGACAGGCCAGGGGCACCTGAGAATATCGTTTTGCGTCTCCGAAGAGGAAATAAGCAAGGCTTTTGACAAGATGGAATCCTATTTCGGCTGACCACGCTTGGCCGCCGTACCGGCGGCCGCTAAACAGGCGTGTGTGCCGGCACTGGTCACGTCGACCGATTTCTGCTATTATTAGTGGTTTTGCTGGTCTGT
>JAUWHT010000062.1 GCA_030605745.1 Pirellulales bacterium
GTCACCCCCAGGTGCAGCGGCACGTCGGGCCGCTCGAGTACGAACCGCCGGTTCAACTCGATCACGGCCGCCGGGTCCGAGTCCTTTAGCGATACGCAGTACCGCGTGAAACCCAAACGGTCGAGCTGCTCGCAGTGCTCCAAGGCGCTATCAAGCATCGCACGTAGCGGGTCATCCGCGGCATACTTCTGGTGTTTGGCCGGATCAACCGAGCCGCAATTGACCCCCACGCGCAACGCACAATCATGCTCGCCGGCCACCTCGACCAGGAACCCAACCTTTTCCTGCCACGGCCGCTGTCGCTCGTGGTGGTACAGATGGCCCGGGTTGTAGCGGATCTTGTCGACCCACGGGGCCACGTCGGCCGCCAGTCGGTAGTTCTCCTGGAGATCAACCGCAAGGTTAGCTTCCGTCTGGCGACGGACCTCGGCCAGGGCTTCGGCATCGCGGCGGGTGTCTACGGCAATCCGCACCACGCCGGCACCCGCTGCGGAAAGCTGGTTCACCTGCGTGACAGTCGCCTCGACGTCGGTGGTCCTGGTGGCGCACATGCTCTGCACGGCAATCGGGTTGCCCTGGCCAATGGTGAGCGAGCCGATGCGCACCGCCCGGGTGGGGTTTCGAGGGAGCTGAGCAGGTCTGGATTGGGTCTGGGACATTGTATTGCCGGGAGAAATGACGAATGACGAATGACGAACGCGGGGGATTTCGTCATTCGTCATTCGTCATTTCTCCCGGTGGTTCAATGCCGAAGTCGCGAATGGTGAGCAGACTGGAGAATTTGTAACCGCGCTCGGTAAACGCCTCGCCGCCGCCTTCCATGCGGTCGACGATGGCAATCACTTGGCTAACCTTAAGTCCAAACGCCTCGGCCCGCTCGATCGCTGCAAGCGACGAGCCGCCGGTAGTGACCACGTCTTCGAGGATAACCACTTCGTCGCCGGGTCGGGCCGGGCCCTCGATGTATTGACCGGTACCGTGACCCTTCGACTCCTTGCGGACCATAAAGCCGGCGACGGGGGTACCGCGGACTGCCGACATGGTAACCACCGCCGCGGTGATCGGATCGGCCCCGATCGACATTCCACCGACGGCCGCCGGCATGGCGTCGGCACCGAACATGTCGAGGATCCCCTCGGCGACCAGCTTCGCACCGGCCGGATCGAGTGTGACCTGTTTCCCGTCCAGGTAGTAACTGGCCTTCCTGCCCGAGGCCAGCGTGAACTGCCCAAACTTCAGGGCCTTTTCGCGTATCAAGGCGATCAGGGCAGTCTTGTCATACATGGGCTGGACCTTGGAATGCTGAATGGCCGTTCGTACCTCGAAGGTGGCAATCCGCCTGCGGCGGACCCCCTCACCGCCTACCGCCTACCGAATAACCACCTTCGAGCCGACCGAGAGGATACCGAAGAGGTCCTTTATGTCTTGATCGCCGAGGCGGATCGAGCCGCGGCCGCCTGTTTGATGGAGGCTCCGCGGGTCGTTGGTTCCATGGATGCCGGTCCGGCTCTGCTGGCCGATCTGCTCGGCCAGCCCGATCCAGAAGCCTCCGTAAGGGTTGTTTGGATCGTCGGCATTGATCTGGACTCCATCGGGACCATAGTATTGGGGATTGACCACCCGGCTACAGACGACGTAGGAGCCTTCAAGGTTGGCGTGATCGAGTCCGACACCGATGCCGAAGCGTCCGGCGTAGCAGCCGTTGAGCATCAATGTTAGTTCATGTCTGTTCAACTCGATTTGGGCGTTGAACGGTCCGCGGACGACCTTAAACTCCTGGCCCGACCGAACCTGCTGCGGATCGCGAATACCATTGATGTTCGCCAGCAGTTGCCACGGAACGTTGTGTGTTTCTGCAATCTGCTCAATCGTATCGCCCGGCTTGACTTTGTAGGGCGCTTCGAGCAGATGTTGGCGGGAATAAATGATGGTGCCGGCAAGTTGGTCGAGTAAGTTGGTAACCTGCTGTGCATGTTCGACCGGCAGGTCCGGGTTGCCGTACAACGAGCTGAGTGCTAAATGGGCTTCGGCCAGGCGACCCTTGTCCAATTTCTTCTGCACCACCTGCATAAACGCGGCGAACTTGCTGTGAAACCCGGCTTGTGGAGCACCATCGGCCGACGACTGGATCACCGTCCTCGCGGGACTGGGCAGCGCGTCGGACCGCAAGACCAGGTTATCGCCATCGGCAGGCGACGACTGGGGATCGCCCGCCACAGGACTTGCCCCCATCGGAGCGATGCTCTCCACTCGGTCGCGAGCGGGCGAGGCCCCAACACCTCCTATACCACTGGGAGCGGGCGGAACCCCAATGCTCCGTCTCCCCTGGGGATAGACCTGGGGCAAGGGCGAAACCACACCCGCTGATGCTCCACCAGGGGCAGCTATCGCACCGGGTGCAAATTGGGGAGCCGGTCCGCCGCCGGCCATGGCCACCGGCCCGGAACTTGCATCCGGAAACTCCGGCGTCACCGCCCCGGGCCCCGGGATCTGGAGCTTCGCTTCCGGCCAACCGGGGGCAGTCGTCGCCGGCCCCTTGGATAGCTCTGGATTGCGGGTGATCGTCACGTATACCCCGTACGCAACCGCCGCCAACACTGCCAGGATAAACACGCTCTTCAGCGAGTTCATGATCGTCCTCCTTGA
This sequence comes from Pirellulales bacterium, assembly GCA_030605745.1. Lineage (GTDB taxonomy): Bacteria > Planctomycetota > Planctomycetia > Pirellulales > Thermoguttaceae > JAUWHT01. The sequence goes on from JAUWHT010000062.1 coordinate 2,647, forward strand.
CGAGTCTTCAGATAAACCGACCTCGAGCGAGCCAATCATAAGAAAACTGGGCAACTGATGCTACAGCAAATAATAGGGGTTAGGGGCCAGGGGCCAAAGGTTAGGGGCCGGGGATTGGGTGAATGGGTAACCGAGGGGAATTGGCGAATTGGTGCTGGAGCCAGGCCGCGTGGACGCGGCCGCTAAACGCCCGCTGGCCAATCCCCAATCCCCAATCCCCTACTTCTTCCCCTCACGCAGCCGGGCGCGGATCGCCTCCAACCGGGTGGTCAACTCCTGCTCGAAGCCCCGGTCTACCGGCCGGTAATACTCCCGCTCGACGCCCAGGTAGTCCTGGGCCGCGATCGCGTCGGGGTGATCGTGGGCATACTGGTATCCTTCGCCATGGCCCAGCCGCTTGGCGCCCGCGTAGTGCGAATCCCTAAGCTGCACAGGCACCGGCAATATGCGGCGCTGGCGGACGTCGCGTCGGGCTTCCATGATCCCCAGCGTGGCGGCATTAGATTTTGGGGCACAGGCCAGATACGTGACCGCCTGTGCCAGCGTCAACTGGCACTCCGGCAGGCCGACCAACTCGCAGGCTTCGGCTGCCGCCACTGCCAGAGGCAGCGCGGCCGGATCGGCATTGCCCACGTCCTCGCTGGCCAGGATGACGATTCGCCGGGCCAGGAACCGCACGTCCTCGCCGCCTTCAAGCATCCTGGCGAGCCAGTAAAGCGCCGCGTCCGGATCGCTCCCACGGATGCTCTT
>JAUWHT010000072.1 GCA_030605745.1 Pirellulales bacterium
ATTGGCTACATGGAGCCGCAGCGCCGCGTCGTACTGCTCGGCCAGCCCGCGGAGCACGCGGAGCGGATCGGCCGGCGTGTGGTCCAGGGTTTCCGGTTTGTGGGCGACGAAGGCCCAACCTCCCTGCTTTTCCTTCACGTACAATGGCTTCTTCTTGCCCTCAATCTTGAAAACCCCTTCGTGGTCCTCATCCTCTTCGGCCTTGCCGACGAAGGGCTCCATGACGGAGAGCAGTTTCTTAAGATCGGTCACCGGCAGGAAGACATATTCCAAGCCGGTCAATCGTTGTCCGTCGGTTTGTACGACGGCGCCCCAGGGTCGGGCCTTGTCGAGCCCCGCCAACCCCTGGCTTTTGGTAAACAGTTTCAGCATCGCCTCCAGCCCCTTCGCCAGGTCGGGGTTATCGGAGAGCTTGCCGACGAACTCGATGTCGCCCAGCAGCTCGTCGTAGCCGGAAAGCGACAAGACGGCCACGGGCTTCAGTTCCTTGGCCCCCTGGGCAGGCGCCGCCCAAAGACTCAAGCTGCCCAACAACAGGGCAGCAGCCAACAATGGTAACAGAATCTTCTTCACGATCGGTTCTCCTTCGAGAAAAGGGAAACGGGGTTTACGGAGTAAAAGTTTAGCCCCAGCGTCCACACCGGGAAACCACGCCGCGTGGACGCGGCGGCTAAACTCAATCAGTTATTCGTCCCGGGCGGGGGAATCTTGGAAATTCGGCCACGACGAGCGTGATGACCGGCACACCGTTGGTCGCAACCATACCGGTTATCACCGGTGCCCTCCTTTGCGGAGGTACGACTGGAAGCCTACTCGGGCAAAATAAAGCGGCGAAGAAACGCCTTCAACATCCATCTGAGCCACGATATCTCTTGCCGATTCACCGAACCAGACACGTCCGCTGGCCGGGTCAATCCCTGCCGTCTGGCCCGTCCGATCCGACAGATCATGCTGCTGTTGATACTCCGCCCAGATCTGCTGGGCGGTTACCGTATCGGCGTCGGTCCATTCGGAAACTGGCATGTCAAAAACCCCACGAAATCTTGTTGATTAAATGAGGATATCGCCGTTTTCGAACACCGGTTTTCCATCCAGGTAGACAGTGCCGATTACTCCGTCACTTTGCAAGCTCGAATGCAACGATGCGGACATCGCCGGGAGGAACTGTCACGTTGACGATTGCCCCCCTCTCTGTCTTGCGGAATGCGAGACGTTGCTCCTTGGTCCACTCGAAGACGTTGGTAACCGCTCTGCCCCCTGCCCCGGGCAGCAAAGTGACGGCGGCTTCGACCCGCTCCTCGGGCTTGATGTCCGCTTCTTTGCCCGAGATATTCCTGTACACTCCCTCGTTATTGATTAGTGTTATTACCCAACCATTCTTGTTGCGGTTGACGATGGTTTCGACGTTGCCTTGCACATCCACCGGCAGTAGTTCGCCGCTGAGATGCTGCATCAGATGGCTGAAGAGCTTTAGCATGCGGTTCTTGCTGCCGCGCTCGTACAAATAATCGGGGGCGGTAACGATCACCCGGCCCTTGCCGTAGTCGTTGGCCAACACCAGCGGGACGTCCTTTTTCAAGGGCTCGCTCAAATAGACCAGGCAGGAGGCCGTGGTCGGCTGTAGATACTGGAAGCCAAACGGCTTCGATTCGGCAATTGTCGAGCCATCCAACAGGCTGAAGCCCGCCTTGCCCTCCTCGCGCCGGTCAGTCACCTTGCATCCGAGGAATTTCTCGGGCAGCCTGTCGTTCACCTGCTTGGCGTTGATCAGGAGGGTGCCGCCACCTTTGACATATTCGATCAGTTTTCCCGCGAACCGGTTATCAATGTCAACATTGCCGACCAGCAGAGCGGCGCGATAGGTGGCGAGGACTTCAAGCGAGGTAAGGTTAGTGAGCACGTCGAAGATGTCGCCGAAGGGGCCGGTGACCTGGATGCCGCGCCAGCGTGGCTTGCGTTCTTCCCAAGGAAAGAGCGTATTGTTCACGGCCCGCATCATGTAATCCGCGTCGGTGTAAGGAATGACGCCCAGGACGTGGTCGCGGGAGTATTCCGGAATGAAGCCGTGATAGCGGTCGAAGACGAGTGCAACCGGTGTGTACGTAGTACCGCGATCGTGCTTCTTGACAATGTCGTATAGCTCCTTGCGGAGAGCGCCGGCCGGCGAGAGACAATAAGGCTTCTCGCGAAGCACTTTGACCAAAGGATCGATGGTATGGATGTCCCGGTAATCGTAGTTGGCCACGTAGAGCGAGCCGCGGGACCCATCACATTCATCGCGAAGCATGTTCACGCCGGACATGTAGGCGGAGAGGAGTTCTCGGCGTTGCAGCGAAAGCGACGTGCCGCTCCAGGGACCTTCGTCGTAGCCGCCCCAGGACCTCGATTTCGGCGGTGGGTGATACGTCCTGCACTCGGGGCTAAGAACGTTGTAGGCGGTCACCGTGCCTCCACCCCTTACGCCACCATGTTGCCAGACGGCGAGATAAGTGCTCCAGGGCTTTCCGTACTGCCGGGCGGCGCCCCGCGAGAAGGCAAATTGCATGGGCGTGCAGACCTCGAGTCCTCCGATCTCTTCGCCCGACATTCGTGCGCCCATCTCCAAAATATAGTGGTCAAGGTAGGTAGCCGTCCCGCAGATTGCCCACGGCCGAAACTCCATGCAATAAAGGGCCCAACACCGGAAACCACACCGGAGACGGGTGTCCCCGAAAGTGGCCCAGCGACCCATATAGGAGTTCACAAATCCCAGAAAGGCCTCGCGACGGTCCTCTGGCAATCGCAAGCCCTGTTTCTCCCAGTTCCGCTCCTTGCACTGGTTTCCAAAACATTCAGTTGCGGTAAAGCCGACCAGTCTGTGCCCATATTCCGCCAAGAACCTGCGGCAGACCGATGGCGGGACTCCGATGTTGGCCCAGCCGTCCTGGCCGTGTACGCAAAACGGCCTGTCCGTGCTCGTCAAGACCTGGCGGACCTTCGACGCCGGATCGAAGAACACGTACTCAAAGGCTTCGGCGCGCGGTACCGCGAAACACATGATCGACTCCTTGATGAACGGTTCGTTCTCAAGGCCGGCCTGCTTCCACAACCCGCACAACCTGGGATTATGGGTGATATAGAACCAGAAGTCTCTCCCTTGAATTTTCTTGGACCGCCAAAACTCGGGGACATCGTAGCCCGATCGGGCGGGAGTTGACGTCAAGTACACCTTGGGTGACGAGGGATCAGGCGCGGTTCGCACCGCTGCCGACGACAACTCGGCCCATAGTGGCAACGCCACAACACAGCACAATACTTTCACGATAGTCCGGTTCATTTTATCTTCCTCCAGTAGTGATTACCATATCATTGAAAAACCTGAATTCGGGCCAGCCGGAGGGTGCCTTTGCCCACAAACGAATCGGGCTTGTCGTTCAATCCGAGTGTGAGCCGAGTAATCGGCAGTTCCAGGGCCTGCGTCTTGTCTCCGCCCCAATGCTCAGCCAAGATCGTCCCCTGCACGGGCGGCGAAAGCAGCTTATCCCAGGACGCGTAAATGGTCTTCCAGCCCTTCCAATCCACAGGGCCGATGGGCAAGTAGTGCGACTCGCCGCCTTTGTCCACCAGCACCAGAAACAGCTCGTGCCCGGACCCGTCTCCATGCACCGTAAGCCCGACCGTTTTGCCCGATCCGATCTTGGCGTCGGTTGTAAGCATCACGGCGTCGTGCTTTGGCGTGCCGAAATGATAGTCCAGCCGGAGGCATTCTCCCTCCTTCCACGTGACCTCCGTGGCCTTGCGCAATCGCACCTCCGGCGGCGGCGGAGCCGGCTGCTGGTTCTGGTGCGAACTGAGGCGCCATGGCGCAGGATCGTCGAAAGCGAGAGAACAGACCACGCGGCCCAACTTCACTTCGCCAGCTTTGCTCGCTTGGCACCATACAGCTTCAGCGTGCGCCAAGCAAAAAACAGCACACACAACACACCAGCACTTGTCAACTTTCGTCATTTTTGTCTCTCCATGGTCAGAATACCTCATACCCCCAATTTAAGGGTAACCGTTCACCGATTTTCAGGGTTCTCGGGACCTTCCCGAGAAGACTTGCGAAGACTTGCCCTGAACTCATTGCCTCAATTCTACGCCGGGCAATCAGGCTTGTCAAGGATCCTTCTGCTCACGCCCTGCAGGATTTCCAAAAACCTGTAAGGGAAATCTCTGGGATTTTCGCGGAATTTCGGCGGACTGCGGGTCTGAGTTGATATTGCTCCATGGCGCGGCTGGAAAAGCAAAACGCCGAGTGGTTGTTACGCCTTCGCTGTTCATCTCTCTTTGGCACGCTCGGCCCGATCCTTGGTCAGATCGGCAAACCTGATGTTGCGGAACCAGAGGGGGGTGGCGTAGTTCTGAAGTCCGACCGGCCCTCGTGGTGAGCGCTTCAGAATCTCGGGATGCGACTTGCCGTCGACGTCGACAATCTTCTGGCCGTTGAGTTCCACGACGATGTGGTCGCCCTTGGCGGTAACCCGCATGTGGTTCCACTGGCCCGCCGGTTTGACCATGCGCTTGGACCAAGGAGCAATCTGGTAGAGTGCGCCGCAGGACCGGTTGGGCGGAACATCCTTGTACTTGTCGGCATAGTCATCCAGGATTTGTATTTCCATCCCGTGGTACGATGGATGCCCTTTCTTGTAGGAGGGGCGTCCATCGGCCGGCGGCGCCGGTGCCCGAAGGAAGACACCGCTGTTGCCCCCCGGCGACAGCTTGAAATCGAACTCGAGAATGAAATCGGTGTAGTCTGCTTTGGTCCCGATCCACGCCCTGCCCCAATCTGCGACGGTCCCGTCTCGCCGCTGGGCTTTGTCCGTGCATATCAGCACACCGTCTTTGACAACCCATGAGTCCTTGGTTGCCCCCTCCTTGGGTTCCCAACCCACGATTGCATCGTTGGTCAGCACATTCTTCCATTCTAGTCCCCGGGCAGACGTGGAATGAATTGAATGAATTGCCGCCGTCACTGCAATCAACAGGAAAACTCGTACGCACCACATAAGATGGCTCCTTTATCGTTCGCGGTAGGTGATCCGGCCTTTGGTCAGATCGTAGGGTGAGAGTTCGATGCGGACCTTGTCGCCGGGCACGATGCGGATGAAGTGTTTGCGCATCTTGCCGGCCACGTGGGCGATGATCTTGTGCCCATTTTCCAACTGCACGCGAAATCGCGTGTTGGCCAGGGCCTCGGTCACCACGCCCTCGACCTCGATTGCTTCTTCTTTCTTTGGCATACTCCGCTCCCGGACGAGCCGGCCACTGGAAACTCGGCATTCTACCATCTTCCACCGGCCTGTCAAACCGGGGTGGAGTGAGGATTTGGGATTTCTGATTTGGGATTGGGGACTGGGGATTTCCTTAATAGCCGGGGGGCAACGCCCCGCGGGCCTCCCGGCGGCTGTTAGCCGCCGGCTATTGCGGTGTTCACGTTCTGCCGCGTATCCTGAAGGGCATGTCCGAGTCTGCCTCGCCCGATGATTCCAGCCGACCGGCCGCTCCCGAGCGACAGCTTACGCTGTTCGACTCGAGCTGCATCATCGTGGGGATCATCATCGGGGCCGGCATCTACGAAACCAGTCCGCTCGTGGCCGGCAACGTATCGGGTGCCGGGTGGCTGATCGGTGTTTGGCTGCTGGGCGGGCTGCTTTCCCTGATCGGGGCCCTGTGCTATGCCGAGCTTGCCACCGCTTACCCGAAGGAAGGAGGCGACTACGTCTATCTTACCCGGGCCTTTGGTCGAGCACCCGGGTTCCTGTTTGCTTGGGCCCAGCTTTGGGTCGTGCGGCCCGGCTCGATCGGTGCTATGGCCTACGTTTTCGCCCGATATGCCAACCAACTCTGGCCGCTGGGCGAAGACGACCGCCGGTTAACCGCATTGATGGGATATGCGGTGGCCGCGGTGGTGGTCCTGACCGGTATCAACATCCTGGGCGTGCGCGAAGGAAAGTGGACTCAGAACGTGCTGACCACTACCAAAGTGCTGGGGCTGGTGGCGATTTGCGTTGCCGGGTTGTGCTTCAGCGCCGCCGAGGTGCTACCTGTGCCTGCCGCAGAAGCCGCCGGCGGCACGGAGTTCGATCTGGCCAGGTTCGGCTTCGCGATGATCCTCGTTCTGTTCACCTACGGCGGCTGGAACGAAATGGCCTACGTCGGCGCCGAAGTCCGCAACCCCAACAAGAACATCCTCAGGGCACTGGTGCTGGGCACGCTGGCCGTGATGGTAATCTACCTGCTGGTCACCCTGGCCTTCGTACACGCGTTGGGACTGGAGGGAATACGCAACTCGCATGCCGTGGCCTCCGACATGCTCCAGCTCGGACTGGGCGATTGGGGCGTGAGGATCATCAGCCTGTTGATTTGCATCTCGGCCCTGGGGGCAATCAACGGACAGATCTTCACCGGCGCCCGAATCTATTACGCCATGGGTACCGAGCACCGGCTGTACGCCTGGCTGGGACACTGGAGCCCCCGGCTGGGTACACCCGTCTGCTCGCTGGTGATCCAGGCCGTGATTACCCTGGTGTTGGTCGTCGGATTCGGGTTGCTCACCGACGGCGCCTTTCAGAGCATGATCGAGTTCACCACGCCGATTGTGTGGATATTTTTTCTGCTGGTCGGCATCTCGTTGTTCGTGCTGCGGTATCGGGAGCCGGACACGCCGCGACCGTATCGCGTGCCCTGGTATCCGATTACCCCGATTCTGTTTTGCCTTTCCAGCCTGTTCATGCTCTACGCCAGCCTGGCTTACACCGTCAAGCAGGGCAGCCATCAACCGGTCTGGGCAGTGGTCATCATGTTAGTCGGTGTCGCCTTGAGCTTTTACCGTCCGAGACCTATTTAGGGTTAGGACCCGCGCACAAATAACTTGTACGAATTCCACCAAGAGTGGCACGTCCCTGAGCGCAGTGAAGGGCGTGTTTGGGGCACTTTGCCACGCCCTTCGTTCCTCAGGGCGTGCCACCAATTTGTACAGCTTATTCTTAGCCGCCAGGCTTGCCCGTCAACGGAAGGCGTAGACCACCCGATAGAGGATCAGCAGCAAGAACGCCCCGGCGGTGGCTGCCAGGAATCCCACGGGGCTGATAGGGTTCAGTTGGCGACCGCCCGGAAAAAGCGACAGCACCAGCAGCCCGATCATGCTCCCCGCGATACCCAACAACAGCGGGGACATCGACCCGGACGGATGACGCATCGGCAGAACCACCTTGGCCGCCAACCCGGCCAAGGCCCCGAAACCCACCCAAATCAGCACCACGTTGACCCAATGCTGGGCGGTCTGCGATAGTTCCAGTTCGGACATGAGTTCATACAAATTTGCAATTCTCAATTTGCAATGAATCCCCCTCCGCTGCTGACGCCCAAGGGGTACCGCACCGGCGGTACTACACTACTCGGACGCCCGCAACGAAGGGCGCCGTCCCCCCTGACGCGCCCGACACCGGCTTGATACGGTTGTCGGTCGTCATTCGGCGGGTAGTCAACATGTCAGCGTTGCAGCGCCTGTTCCTGACTGTTATTGTTTCAGCGCGGCCGCTTCCCGGGCGAGCTTGAATTCAGGTCCCGGCGGGAAGTACTGGACATCATCGGACATGTAGTACGGGCTGGGCATGGTCTGACCGCCGACGTCCACCTGGCAGCCCGTTACGGCGACAATACCCAACAGCCCCAGTCCGAGCAGGACCAATCGCAGCGGGCGTTGTTGGTTGCAAAGGCCCCTCATGGGCTACCTCCGTGTGATCTGTGTCTTCGCATTTTGCGCATCCCACCCAAACCCCTGTGCACGTAGATTCACCCCAGCCGGCATAATCGCCATGACCATTATCGTCATCACTGATGGGGGAACTTTAGTCGTGTAGCGGCCTGGCTTGCCCGGCGCGTTGGGTTCCTCGGCCGTCGACGCGCCGGGCAAGCCCGATTTTCCGCAGGTTGTTTTTTCTGCTAAGACGATGGCAGTTGGGAACTGGGCGGCCGGGGCGAAAAAAAGGTTGAAAATCCGATAAATGTTAAAATAGGTAAACTTGCGCTGTGGAGCCTTT
>JAUWHT010000306.1 GCA_030605745.1 Pirellulales bacterium
TCTTTCACCTCCATGTGTTGTACACCGTTATCGGCGTTCGCCTGTGGAGGTCTTGAGCTAATGTGGCGCTGTCATACTAATACCGCCTACGGCGGACACGCCCGTAAACGGGCGTAAGTTCGCTGTTCCACTGACAATACGACCCCAGAGCACTTAAATCGATGACTGGAGTCGCCTCCTACAAACGATTTCGTCTGGGGTTGAAATCCTTGGAGATTCGGTCAGAATGGTTGGTTTGACCGTGTGTGATAATCATCGAGGACGTCGATGGCCGAACAACTGAACGTGGAAATCCGCCAAACCCGGGGAAAACGCGACTGCCGGCGGCTGAGAAAGGTCGGCAGCATCCCGGCTGTGCTCTATGGGCACGGCCAGGAAAACGTCTGCCTGAGCGTCCCGGCCGAGCAACTCAAGGGGTTGGTGCAGCACGGCAGCCGGCTGGCCGATCTGACCGGCGCGGTCAACGAGTCGGCCTTCATTCGCGAGGTGCAGTGGGATACTTGGGGAGTGGACGTGCTGCACGTCGATTTCACCCGGATTTCGGCCCACGAGAAGGTCGAAGTGCGGGTGCCGCTGGAACTGCGTGGCGAGGCCCCCGGCGTTAAACAGGGGGGAGTGGTCGAGCAATTGATCCACGACGTCGAGCTTAGCTGCCCGGCCTCGGCCATCCCCGAAAAAATCGAGGTGAACATCAATCACTTGAGACTAGGCGATTCTGTAGCCGTCGCCGAACTGGACTTGCCAAATGGGGCAACCGTGCTGGTCAGTCCGGAAGTCGTGGTCGTCCACTGCACCGAGCCGGTCGAAGCCCCGGAAGAGGAAGCAGCCGAGGCGGTATCCGGCGAACCGGAAGTGATCGGTGCCAAGGAAGAAGAGGAACAAAAAACGGAGAAAAAGTGAACCGCAAACCGGTGGGTGCGGGGATGAAGACTGATGAAACTCGTGGTAGGGCTGGGCAATCCGGGCCGCCGGTACCGAGGAACCCGACACAACGTCGGTTTCGCCGTGCTGGCCGAGTTGGCCCAAAGGTTCGGCTGTGGCGCTGCGAAATCGAAGTTTCACGGAGAAGTTGTCGAAGCCGATCTGGACGGCCGCAAGGCCCTGCTCTTAAGCCCGACAACCTTCATGAACAACAGCGGCACCAGCGTCCAGGAGGCAAAGAACTTTTACAAGGTACCGAATGAAGACTTGCTGGTCCTGTGCGACGACCTGAACCTGCCGGTGGGCAAGCTGCGGTTTCGCCCCGGTGGATCCTCGGGCGGCCAGAAAGGGTTGGAGGACACCGTCCGTCGGCTGGGAACCGAAGACTTCCCGCGACTTCGCATCGGCATCGGCTGGGCGCCGGAAGGCTGGGATTGGGCCGATTACGTGCTCAGCAAGTTCACCAAGCAGGAGGCTGCCGAGATGGAGCAGGCCGTCTGCGAGGCGGCCGACGCCGTGGTCGTTTGGGCCTGCGAAGGTATCGACTTCTGCATGAATCAGTACAATTAGCATACGAGGACCGAAATCTTGGCACAAAACGTCTACGAAGGTATGTGCATCCTGGACACCAGCCGCTACGGGCGCGACCCGGAGTCGGTTTCGGGCCAGATTGCCCAGATGATCGAGCAGGCCGGCGGCGAGATGCTGGTCAGCCGCTTGTGGGAAGAACGCCGCCTGGCGTACCCGATCAAAGGGCATCGCAAAGGAATCTACTGGCTGACCTACTTCCGGCTCGACGGCAACCGGTTGGCCGAAATCCAGCGTAAGTGCCAACTCAGCGAGGACATTCTCCGGGCGCTATTCCTGAAGGTCGAACCGCGGATCGTCGACGCCCTGGTGGGTCATGCGCAGGCCGACCCTGCCGGTGGGGCGGATGAGGACGCAGACAAAGATAAAGACAAAGCCCAGGTCGAGGCAAAGGTTGATTCACCACCAAAACCAGAGAAAGAAGGAGTTAGCAATGGCGAGCTATAACCGTGTGATCCTGGTCGGGAATCTCACGCGCGATCCGGAGCTGCGCTATATTCCCAGCGGCACGGCGGTGACCGACATCGGGCTGGCCGTCAACGATCGACGGAAAAACGCAAATGGAGAGTGGGTAGAAGACACCACGTTTGTCGATGTCACCCTATGGGCTCGGCAGGCCGAGGTGGCCAGCGAGTACCTCAGCAAGGGATCGCCCGTGCTGATTGAGGGCCGGCTGAAGTTCGACCAGTGGGAACAGGAAGGCCAGAAACGGTCGAAGCTGAAGGTGGTCGGCGAGCGGATGCAGATGTTGGGCACCCGTGGCGGCGGCGGTGGTGGTGGTGGTCAGCCGGCCCCACAGCAGGATTCGGAGTACAGCCAACCGGCCGGGCCGGAAGACCAGTACGATCCGGGTCCCGGCCCCCAAGAATCCCCCGGCGGCAGCGATATTCCGTTCTAGGGATTGGGGATTAGAGATTGGAACTTGCCACCAATCCCTAATCCCTAATCCCTTTTTGCCCACTTTGGTTGCGGCCCCAAGCAGCCTTATGAGAGTTCCATGACCAAGACGAAAACCCCCAAGAAGCGAAAGATTCCCCATCGCAGCAAGCGGCTCCCCAAGGGTCCACACGGCGGGATCGAACTGCTGCTGGTCCAGCACGTGGAGCAGCTTGGCCGGCAAGGGGACGTGGTCGAGGTCCGCCCCGGCTACGCCAACAACTATCTGCTGCCCCAGGGGCTGGCCACCGTTGCCACCGAGCACCACAAACGAATGGTCGAAAAGCACAAGGCCCAACTGGAGGCGATCGAGAAGGCCCGACTTGCCGATCTCCAGGCCCTGGCCAAGCGGCTCGCACACCTGAGCGTGACCATCGAGGCCAACGCTAACGAGGACGGTCACCTCTACGGCTCGGTCGGCGCGGCGGAAATCGTCAATGCACTGAAGCGCAGCAAGATCACCATCGCGCAGGACCAGGTCCGGCTGACCGGCCCGCTAAAGGAACTCGGCCTGTATACGATCAAGATCCACGTCGGCCACGACATCGACAGCGAAGTGAAGATATGGGTTGTTCCCTCGGTGACCGACGACGAGCCGGAAGGTCAAAAACCAGAGGAACTACTCACGTGACCACTATCGCCAAGAACAACGAGCAAAAGAAACAGACCGCCGCCCAGCCGATCAGCGGTGCCGATATCTGTATACAGGTCCTGGTCAATCACGGTGTGGATACGGTTTTTGCCTACCCGGGCGGGGCCAGTATACCGTTGCACCAGGCGCTTACCCGGTTCCGCGACCGGGTGCGTGTGATCCTGCCGCGGCACGAGCAGGGCGGGGGGTTCGGCGCCCAGGGATACGCCCGAACCACCGGAAAAATCGGCGTCTGCATGGCCACCAGCGGCCCCGGGGCCACTAACCTGCTGACCACGCTGGCCGACGCCAAGCTGGACAGCATTCCCGTGCTGGCCATTACCGGCCAAGTCGGCACGCCGGTGATCGGCACCGACGCCTTCCAGGAGACCCCCACCGTCGAGGTCGCCCGTAGTGTGACTAAGCATCACTATCTGGTAACCGACGTGAAGGACATAGCGCGGGTGGTCCGCGAGGCGTTTCATGTAGCCACCACCGGCCGGAAGGGGCCGGTGCTAATCGATCTACCCAAGAACATCCAACTCGCCCAGACCGCGCCCGACTACGATTGCCCTATGGACCTGCCCGGCTATCACGTGGATGATCGGACGGCCACGCCGGCGGAGATTGAGCAGATGGCGGCGATGATCCGCAGCAGCAAGCGGCCGGTGATCTACGCCGGCGGCGGGGTCGTTTCGGCCGATGCCGGTGAGGAACTGGCCAAACTGGTCCGCAAAACGAACATCCCGGTGACCACCACGCTGACCGGCCTGGACTGCTTCCCCGGCGACCATCCGCTCTCGCTGAACATGCTGGGCATGCACGGCAGTATCTATGCCAACTACGCGGTCGACCAGTGCGACCTGCTGCTGGCGTTCGGCGTGCGGTTCGACGATCGGGTGACCGGCAAGGTGTCGGAGTTCGCCAAACACGCCAAGATCGTGCACGTCGAGATCGATCCTTCGGAGGTAAACAAGATCAAGCAGGCCGACCTGCCGATCATCAGCGACGTGCGATACGCCCTGGCCGAGCTGAACCGGCAGGTCCGGCCGCCCGAGGACCTTACCGAGTGGCACAAACAGATCGCCGCCTGGAAGAAGGCCGAGCCGTTCGGCTACAACCAGCAGTTCGACGGCATCCTGCCCCAGCACGCGATCCATGAGCTTTGGAAGTTGACCCGGGACCGCGAGACGATCATCACCACGGGCGTGGGCCAGCACCAGATATGGGCGGCCCAGTTCTACAAGTTCCGCCGTCCGCGGACACATGCCACCAGCGGCGGCCTGGGTACGATGGGCTTCGGCCTGCCGTCAGCCATCGGAGCCAAAGCGGCCCATCCCGATAAGCTGGTAATCGACATCGACGGCGACGGAAGCCTGCTGATGAACATCCAGGAAATGGCCACCAGCTTCTGCGAAAAGCTGCCGGTCAAAGTGATGCTGCTGAACAACATGCACCTGGGCATGGTCGTCCAGTGGGAGGACCGCTTCCACGAGGCCAACCGCGCCCATACCTATCTGGGCCCGATCGACCATCCAGAGGCGACCGGCCAGGGCGACGGGATCACGCCACAGGAGCGATATCCCGATTTCGTAGCCATCGCCGCCGGCTTCGGCTGGCCGGGCCGGTCAGTCAGCAAGAAGTCAGAGTTGACCGACGCGCTGAAACAGATGATCGACGCCCCGGGCTCCTTCCTCCTCGACGTGCAGATCCCATACCAGGAGCACGTGCTGCCAATGATCCCATCGGGAATGACGGTCAAGGACCTGATTAAGGAATAAGGTTACCAAAGTGAAGTCGGAATCCCAAATCCGAATTCCGAATTACTATGCTGTGATCCCTTTAGTGAGCGCCATGAAGGCCGTTTCCAGGTTGATCTCGTCTTCCTTGAACATGGTCAGCTTGTGTCCGGCTTCCACCAGCAGCGTGGGCAGGTCGCTGTAGTCTTCTACGCCTTCGGCCAGTGTGGCGAATATCTGGCCGTCGCGCATTTCGATGCTTTCGACCAGGTCGTGTTCTTCGAGCAGCCTGGCGGCAGCGTCCGGCTTGCCGAGGACGCGGATGCACAGCAGCGTTCGCTGGCGAACCTGCTTCATCACGTCGGAGACGTTTGCCGAGAGTAGCAGCTTGCCGCGCTCGATGATGCCCACCTTGTTGCAGATGTCGGCCAACTCGGGCAGGATGTGGCTGGAGACCATGATCGTTTTGCCCAGCCCGCGGAGTTGCTTCAGCAGCCCGCGCATCTCGATCCGTGCCCGGGGGTCCAGCCCGCTGGCCGGCTCGTCCAGCAGCAGCACCTGCGGATCGTGCAACAACACGCGGGCCAGGCCGAGCCGTTGCGTCATGCCGCGGGAAAGACTGGTGACTAAGGCATTGCGCTTGTAGCCCAATTCGACCAACTCCAGCGTCTCGTCGCAGACCTTCCGCCGTGCCGGGCCCTTAATGCGGTAGGCGGCCGCAAAAAACTCCAGGTACTCGATCACCTTCATGTCGTCGTACACGCCGAAGAAGTCGGGCATGTAGCCGATCAGCCGACGGATATCCTTCGGATGCGTATAGATCGAGTGGCCACAGATGGTCGCCTCGCCCCAGGTCGGCTGTAACAGAGTGGCCAGAATCCGCATCGTGGTCGTCTTACCCGACCCGTTGGGACCGATAAAGCCGAACAAGTCGCCCTCGTCCAGTTCCAGGGTAAGGTTATGGATTGCGTGTAGTTCGCCGTAGACTTTGGTGAGGTCTTGGGTTTTGATCATGGTGATTAGCTTTCAGCTATCAGCTATCAGTGGTCAGTGGTCAGTGGGAAGGGCGTCGTTCTTAGTGGTAACACCCGGGGCATACTCACTGCTAACGACAGGTGCCTGACGGCTGATAGCTGATAGCTGACAGCTTTTTCTAGCTGATAGCTGATAGCTTTTTCAACAGGGAAGACGAACCGATAAATGGTCAAATGCTGCTCCTCGTGATCGGTCATCGGCCGGCCGTTGCACAGCAACTCGGCGCCGCGGCGACCGGCAGGGCCCTGGCCGACCAGGATCGCGCGGTCGGTCTTCAATAGGTTGCTCAGATCGACGAAGCCCTGGTAGCCGTTCGACAGTCCGGTGTATCGCCGTCCGCCGGCCGCCTCGAAGAACATCATCACGCGGAGAATGTAGGGCACATCAACGCTCGATTGGTCGTAGGGCATCGACTGCTCGCGGTACTTGTCATCCGCATCGTCGAAGATGGTCTTCCGTCCGGTGAGCAGGGTCTTCAGTTCTTGCCGCTTGACCATTGGCCCCAGGCGGAACGACTTGCCCGGCTGGAGCGTGCCCAGTTCGTACACCCAACGATTGCAAGCCAATAAGCAGTGCGAAAGCGGAAAATCGAGCCTGTTGGTGATTGTACCCGAGGGGGTCTGTCCTTCATCAATAAGGGCGGCTTCCAGGCCGACCTTGGTCCGGCCGGTCCACCGGGCGGTGAAGCTCTTGGTCGACCAAACCGGGATCGGTACACCCAGCATCGCGCTTAGATCGCGCGAGAAGTCGTACGGCTCGGTCCACAGCAGGGGATTGGACGTCCGGGGGTTCATTCCTCCCAAGGCTCCGCCGGACAGTCCCAGCCAGGAGAACAGGCTCCGGGCGTCCGCGGCCGGAGTGCCGTCGGGCAACATCGGTCGCAGCGAGAGGTCGAACGTTTCCGTGCGCGGGCTAAAGATGTTCAGCCAACTTGTCCCTCTCACACGGCCCGACGCGGCGTCCACGTCGACCAGGTCCACCTGGTTGATCCGCAGCCTATCACCCTTTAGCCAATGAGCCAGCCCGAATGCCGCCAGGCTGAAAACCAG
>JAUWHT010000196.1 GCA_030605745.1 Pirellulales bacterium
CCAACCAGGAAATCCAGACCGATCGAGATTCGGGTACTTGACCCTGTCTCGGATTTATGCGATACTAAGAATGATCGCTCATGGGTAACACTTCGGCACGGCCGAAGGCCCATCAAGCGGTTGCGTGAACGGTTACCAAAAAACGGCATACACTTGACGACACTAAGACGTACTGGATTGTCACGGACTTTGGGGAGAACTATCTAATCACGTTGCGGGCTATTCGTCGATCCTAGCCGTTGCGCCGGGTGCCACTGGCTGCTTGTCAGCCAGTGCTGGGGTGTCGGCTCTTTTGTGCGGAGATGGTTTGCAGCGGGGAGGAGCGAGCGGCCCGATTCATCGGGCTTGCCGCCGAAGGCGGTGGTAGGCCCGGCGTTTACGCCGGGTTGTGCGGCGGGTTGTCGGCCGTGTCGATTGGTTTTTGGCGGACTGGACGCCCGCTCAGGGGCGTTCTCGGTGTAGGGCTTCAGGCCGGTTGGGTGGTTGGTCCGTGTCCGCGCGGCGAGAAGCCCCGTGAACGGGGCTGGGGTTGGTGGTGGAAGAGGACGGTTCGGCCCGGCTTACCCGACGTAAACGTCGGGCCTAATACCGGCTGCGCCGGCAACGGGCGTAAACGCCCGTCGAGTCTGGGGGGCGGAGCCGCAAGAGGCATTTCAGTTGCGTCTTGGAAGCCTCGCGTGCCTGCGGCACCCCGATAACGAGTTGTCTGGGCCACCTGTGTGTGGTTCACCCGAAAACGTCCGGAATCTTCTCCTTCTCCAGCCGTCTTTCGATGACCTGGGTGGAGACCTCGAAGGGATCGGCGAGTGATGCGGCGATCTGCGTCCATGCGTAGTCCCAGTTGCGTGCCAAGTCGAGGTCGGAGGACTTGATCAACTCGACACATTTCCCGGCTTCGGCCAGCAAGTGGTCGTGTGGTACCAGAACAAGCCCGGCGAAGGTATTCGCGTGCCATTCCAGAAACCGGTATTCTCGTTCAGACGAGGTGCCCAGGAACTCCTTCCACTGTGAGATGTTCGAGAACCGAAACTGTTGGTAAAGGTCGCGGTGGAGAACGCAGTGGCCGATTTCGTGAGCGAGCGAAAAACGGTAACGGCCCGGCCGGTTGCGGTAGACGAACTCGTCTACGTGAATCTCTCGAAGATTGCTGGTAAGGAAACTAACCACATCAAAGGCCGTTTGGAGGCCGGGCATCGGGACAATGTCAATGTCGAACTGAAACTCGACGATCTCCTCAATGGGAACCGGTATCGTCCCCTTGGGGTGATACTTGGCCAGGAACTCGTGTGCCTGCTGGCGAAGGTCTTCATAACTGAACAGCGGTGCGGTAATTCCTTTACCTGTGTTCTCCATAGTCACTCCTGACGAAGTCTGCGGACGAGTTCATCGAGCTTGTCGTCGGGCACCCTTTCGCCACGGAGCGTGCGGAAAACGATGGGTAGTTTGCCCACGAGTTCCCGATCCTGCATGATTTCATCAGGAATTCGTCCTGTCTCTGCGGCCGCCAGATCGAAGAACTCGTACCAGTCTCCCGACCCCCTCTCGATCTTCAGCAGCCCGGCGTAGCTTTCCAGTTTGTCATGGTCTTGTGGCGGCGGTAGCAACCCCCGCTCCAGCCGACTGATGTTGCCAGGGTCGAGCCTGCTCTGCAAGCAGAACTTCCGGAGCGTCAGGCCGAGTGCCATCCGTCGCTTCCTGAAGAACTCGCCGAAACGCATGGTTTTTCTCCCTTTTGTCCAGCCAGCCAGTTATGCCCCTGCGTCCCGTATTGTAATTATAGTACAACACCATCCTGTTCGTCAAGTGGTGTTTTGGCCTGCGATGCCCCCTGACTGGTGGGTGGCACGAATGCTCTCGTTGCACGGGCAGTTGTACTGTGCATGAAGCGCACAGATTGAATTGGCGATGATTCTACACCCGTTTACGGGTGTTTCCGCCGTAGGCGGTATTAGTATGACAGCGCCACATTAGCTCAAGACCTCCACAGGCGAACGCCGATAACGGTGTACAACACATGGAGGTGAAAGATGACGACGGACGAAATCCGGGCGTTGGAGCCCAACGTACGAAGGAAATTGAAACACTTTG
>JAUWHT010000036.1 GCA_030605745.1 Pirellulales bacterium
TAGTAAGCTGCATGGGTCGGCCTCCTTGCCTGCGGGAATGTTTTGTGACGGTTGAATCACATGCTATCCCAAATTGGCCTGGAGGCCGATACCATTTCAGCTACATTTCGAGCCCGAAAATGTGCAAAACTTGAACTAACCACTATCCACTAAACTTTGCCCAATCGTTTTCGTCATTCGCCATTCGCCATTCGTCATTCGTCATTACGGCTTTCTTCCCTTGCCTAACGCCTCACATGGTGTATCATTTTGACGCTGCCATTTCGCCGTGCAGGAATAGGGAACAGAGCCATGCCGAGGATTGCGGCTGCCGTTGCAGCGTTTGCACTGATGGCGTTTTCCATCGGGTTCAACGTTTCGCGGTACCCTATGGTCTGGAAGATGGTAGGCGGATCGCCCCATCCTTCACAGTCGAGCGAATCGTCGCAGTCGGTAGCAGCCGAACAGCCGGCCGCGGCCGCGGAGTCGACAGCGTCTTGGCAGTCGACGCCAATCGAACCGGTGTCCGGCGACCCAGCCATCGTCGACAAAGCCGTAGTCGACAAAGCCGCAGTCGACAGGGCCGCAGTCGACAGGGTCGCAGTCGACAAAGCTGTGCTCGACACAGGCGACACCGGCAATCAAGGGCAGGACTACCAGTCATGGGCAGTCGGCTGCAGCGAGTCGGCAGCCGCGACGGAACTGGAGGATGCGTACGCGTTGGCGTCGAACGCACGATTAGTTCCCGTGGTTCGTCCACCCGCCGCAGAAATCCCGGCCGAGGAGCCCAGCTTCGACGACGCCGTTCGCCGCTTGCCGCCGGTCGACCAGGTCAGCCCCAGCCCCTTCATCGCAAGCAGTCACGCGTCGCACTTGTCCGAGGATCCAATCCCGATCTACCCGACCACCGGACGCTGAGGGTCAGCCCTTAAAATATAAAATGCCCCGCGAGGTGCCGTCTGTGCGACCCCCAGTTCTGCTTGTTGCTTTGATCCTGTTGCTCGGCCTTAGCAGCCCGGCCCCCGCCCAGTTCCGGCACGGTGATCCTCATGGCGCAAAACTCGGCCGGTCGCAGGTCCAGCAATGGCGGGCCGGGATGATCGTCCGGGCGATCGGCGGACCTTGCCAAGGAATCGTCGGCTACGCCCCGGTACCCATCGAATGGCCCGAGCAAGAGGTCAAAATCATCGACGAAGATATCTCCCAGGCCGCTAGGGTCAGCTACCAGATGGTCGGCGGCACGGTCAAGGTAATGGTCGTCAGAATTCCATTCCTGCCCGCCGGCGAGCAGGCCAAGGCGCTAATCACCTTGGAGATCCGCCGAAGCGCAATCCTGCCGCCCGACGATACCGACAAGTACGTCTTGCCCGATCCGAAAAAGCTCGACCGCAAGCTCCGGGTGTACCTGGCGCCCAGCCCGAAGATCGAAAGCCGCGATCGCAAGATCCGCGCACAGGCCAAAAAGATCGGCGTCGACAAAGAGAATGCGTGGGAGCAGGTCGAAGCCATCTATGATTGGGTCCGCCAGAACGTCGAGTACAAGAACGGTCCGCTGAAGGGCGCTGCGGCGGCACTGCGCGACGGCACCGGCGACTGCGAGGAGTTGACCTCCCTGTTCATCGCCCTCTGTCGGGCGGTCAACATCCCCGCACGAACCGTCTGGGTACCCGAGCACTGCTATCCGGAGTTCTACCTGCTCGACGCCCAGGGCAACGGCCATTGGTTCCCGTGCCAGGTGGCCGGCGACCAGGCGTTTGGCGAGATGCCCGAGCATCGCCCGATCCTGCAAAAGGGCGACAACTTCCGCCCACCCTACAACCGCCGCGACCGACAACGCTACCTGGCCGAGCACCTCACCGGCACCGGCGGCCAACCCCGGGTACGGTTCATTCGCGAGAAGGTGTCGGAGTAGGGATTTATGATTTATGATTTGGGTCAAGTTTACAGCGGGCAGCGTTGCTGCCCTGCTAAACGAGAACCACTAACCACTATCCACTACCCCTGCGCCTCCTTGCGGTACTCGCCGGGCGTCTGACCGGTCTGCTTCTTGAAGATCACAGACAGATGGGCGGCGGTCTTCAGTCCGACCCTGCAGGCCACCACCGCCAGTGTCAGATCGGTCTCTGCCAATAGCGTCCTTGGCCCGCTCCAACCGTACCCGAAAGATCTCCGCGTGTGGCGAGCGGCCCAGGTACTTTAGAAACCGTCGCTCCAAGGTTCGCCGCGGAATCCTCACCTGTCGGGCGACCTGTTCCGGTACGAGCGCGCCGATCCGCCGGCAGGTCTCCAACACCCGAAGCCCTATCACGTCGTAAGCGGCCATTAGCCCCACGGGCTTGGGCAGCGCCTCGATCCACCGCGCCAAGTCCTCTTCATATTGTTCCCATGACTGGTGGCCCGCCGGGTGTTGCACCGCAGCTTGGTATGCTTGGCAAGTGTGTCCCGCTTGGGCGATAAACTCCTCGAAAGGGACCTGGCGGTCGTCGGACCAGCAGGCGTCCGGCCAGCCCACGTAACCGAATTGCCGGAAACCGGCCTGAAGGAGGTGCTCGGCAGCCAGTCGGGCGATCGGGCGATCATCGGAGTGGACGGTCGGCAGCGCCGGGTCCCGCACTTCGCCCATGTCCACCACGGCGGCGTCGGTTTGCTGGGCCGCCTGGGAGATCCGCATGTCGCGGCCGCGGGTGATGATCCCCTGGCCGGTCCATCCGTCGAGCCATGCGGGCGGCGGATCGTCCATTTCCGCGACAATATCACAAGCACCGAGCCGCACTACCTGCAAAAGCACGTACTGCGGATGTGGTGGGACGGTGAAGAGCACCCCAGCGTCGAGGTCCCCTTCGGTGACTTCTTCGGAGTAGGATTTGGTTTCACCGAGAAGTACAGCTCCACGTTAACGAACATCGACGACCGCCGAGGTAAGGGCATCACCAACCCAGCGGCCTCCGGTGCCGCACGTAACTGCTACATCCCTATGCCGTTTGCCAAGTCCGCCCGCATCACTATCACCAACCAAGGAGAACAGCCAAGCCTGCACTGGTACGAAGTCAACTACAAAGCGTACCAGAAGCCACCCAAGAACGTGGGTTATTTCCACGCGCAATATCGTCAGGGCACGCCGCCGCTGGAAGGCCACTTGCTGCGGCAGTACGGCAAGATACAGTCGCCTGAGGGGTATATCATTTAGCACCTGGCACGCAGCCAGGCTCCGGACGCGCTGGATGGGCGACGCCGGTAGGGGACAAACATTCGCTCCACGCAGGCAAGCTGCGTGGGGGCGATTCGATGCGCGGCGCCGGTAGGTTCCTGCCGGGGCAAGGCGTCCGACGGCGGGGACCTGGGGGTCCGCTACACGCCCGAGATGCTCGATATGCTCAAGCTGGCCTTCGAGCTGCGCCAGCGGGGCATCATCAAGTTCTGAGGTGGTTTGTAGCCAAGGTGCCCATCCTTCCTCCTTACCTCTTGACTGTTGCGATCCCCTGGCCGATAATAGTAATAGGCATTTCTTTCCACGGTATTGTGAAGCCATGACACCGAAGCTTAACGACGAACTACGGCAGGCCGTTCGATCCCATCCTGGGCAAGTCGTCCGTCTCCAAGACGACGAGACGAACAAGGTCTATTTCCTCATCGAGGAATCGCAGGCAGGTCAGTTCTACGAGTACTGGTTGCGTCCGGAGTTGCAAAAGGGGTTCGATGCCGCCGACCGCGGCGAGCTTGGTGAGTGGGACCCCGAGCGAATTAAGGCGGAGGGACGTCGCCGGCTTGCCGATCAAAGCAGCGATCCTTGATGGCAACATATCATATCACTACGCCGGCCGAGAAGGATGTCCTTGATATCTGGCTGTACATCGCCCAAGATAACCTTGCCGCCGCGGACCGCATGGTCGATCGCTTCACCGAGGCGTATGAACTCCTTGCCAAGAACCCGGACATGGGCCAGAAGCTCGACCAGTACCGGCCGGGGCTCCGAGCGTGGTCCATGGGAAACTACCTTGTCTATTTCCGCAAGACGTTCAACGACATCGAAATCTACCGCGTGCTCCACGGAGCACGCGATGCCGGACGGCTGTTGTGATGTGAAGTCGGCGGTGTGGCTGGAATGTCCGCCCGTAGTTCGGGACAGCAAATGTTGACCCCGACGTCTGCTACACGCTCGATATGCTCAAGCTGGTCTTCGCGCTGCGGGCCAGTTGAAAAATCATGCGTTCCATGGTGGCACGGAACGGTTTGGCCCCACTCGCCTACCGCCGGCCTCGGCCGGTGTGTTCCTGCGGCAAGAAGCGACTGCCGGTGACCTGCTGCAACTGGTTGCGAATCGGGCTTAAGGGCCGGATGCGGACCGTGCCCTCAGTCGCATCGAACGTGCCTTGGCCCGGTACGCTTAGCCGGGCGTGAACCACCCCGTGCGAGACTATCGCCGGGTCGAACTCGGGATGCACGCTCTGGAACGGCAAACGATACACCGCCCCGTAGCCGCCGAAATCCTCGGGGCGGACTCGCCGCATCCAGCGCCCAAGACCGACGAACGGATTCGGCCGCCTTACCAGCCCCAGCCGCTCGGCAGTTAAGTCGACTTCGAGCATTCCTCGGGCCGGCACGACTGTGCCCGTGGCGTCCAACGGGTAGACGTGAATCAGCAAGCCGTCCACTTCCACGTCGGCGTCCCAGTTGGCCACGACCGCGTCGATCGCCAACGCACGGACCCGCGGTGCCGAGCGCACCTCGCGCGACGTGCCGCTCGCCGTCGCAACGGAACCAGTGGTTGGCCTGATAACGATCTTCTCCTGCGCCGCCGCCACTTCCGGCCGGGCCGGCATCTCTCGCATGACGGCCGCCACGATGCGGCGGAACTGCTCGCCCGAAATGGCCTCATCAGCCACCTGTACCTGCACCACCCGATCCCACTGGATAGGACGCCGCACGACGGCCGACCCATGCTGCCAGCGCAACCAAAGCTGTGTTGCGTCGCTGCAAGGGTCGATTTTTGCGGTAAAGATGCGGCCGCTGGCCAGCCGCACGCTAATCGACTCGTCCGCTTCGACATCCCGCGCCAGGGCGGCTTGCGCGGCCGGCAGACCCGGCGCCGCCGTCAGCGGCACCAGCAATCCGCAAAGGAGCCCAACCAACGAGTGTGCCTTCATCTGCTTGCTGACTCTGGATGAGGGTTTCGATCTGAGACGGCATCCACGGCAACAACGGCAAACCACATGCCCGGCGCAGCACGAAAACGGTACTCTAGCCGTAACTCATGGTGCCGTAACGAGTTGCGCACCACCGGTCGGCGTCTCGCCGCAACCTCCCGCCGGGCGCAAAGGTTGCATACCCACATCATGTTGCCTCCAGGCAACCGAGCGACCTTCCCTCAGCCAATTTTCAATCTGCAATTTGCAATTTGCAATTTGCAATTCTCTCAGCCACGTTACACCTTGACATGCACCCCGGTGTCAATATGATGAGGGCATCCATGGGCCGGCCGGCACAGCAGCGGTACAATGTACTGCCCGGCTGGGTCAATCTTCCCAAAAGGAGTTCTCTAGTGGCCGAATACCAACGATTGGACGTCAACAAGGTGGGCGACGTGACCGTGGTCCGCTTTCGCGATCCCAAAATCATCGAGGACATCAATATCCAGGAACTCGGGCGTGAGATGTTCCGACTTGTTGAAGTCGACCACTGCGAGAAACTGCTGTTGAACTTCTCTTCGGTCGATTTCCTCTCCAGTGCCGCCCTGGGAAAGCTGATTACACTGGACAAGAAGGTAAAGGCCCACGACGGAACGCTGAAGCTCTCCAACATCCGGCCCGAAATCTACGAAGTCTTCGCTATCACCAAGCTAAACCGGCTGTTCGACATCAAGGACGATGAGGCGGACGCCTTGGCAGTCTTTTAACAGCCTAACAGCCATTCCCCACCGGCCCACCCGCAATAGCCAAAGCTGATGTCCGAAGAGCAATGGACCTGGCAATGCGACCACGTCATCCCCAACGACGCGGGGGCCGGGCGGCGTATACTGGATGAACTGCTGCGGGAATTGGAAGCCGATCATTGGATCCAGCACGATATCTATAGCGTGCGACTGGCAGTGGAGGAGGCCCTGGTCAATGCCATCATACACGGCAACCAACTGGACTCGAACAAGCGGGTGCGGATCAGTTGCCGAGTCGCACCGGAGTTGGTCCGCGTGGAAATCACCGACGAAGGCGAGGGCTTCAACCCCGCAGCAGTCCCCGACCCGACCGACCCAAAACGCCTCGAACTGCCCGGCGGCCGAGGCGTGATGCTGATGAGGGCCTTCATGTCGCAAGTAAAATACAACGCACCGGGGAACTGCGTAGTGTTGGAAAAAGAACGCGAAAGAGCAAAATAGTACTCACTATTGCCCAACCGCTCCGAATTGAGTACTATTAAGATACTGTATCGGTCCCCGATAGCTCAGTTGGTAGAGCAAGCGGCTGTTAACCGCTGGGTCCAAGGTTCGAGTCCTTGTCGGGGAGCTATTCGTAAGTCCCGCCGAATCCTGGAGTTAGGATACCCACCTGGTAAACATTCGCCGAACCCGTCTGGTGAGGGTGAAATCGTGTAAATTTGATCTGGCCGTGTGAGGCGGATTCGTGTAAAGCATGGCGAGCATGGAGGCCACGCTTGCTGAACAGCCGCAATGCAGCGGCTGGCTGAAGGCAATCATGGAAGAGCGGGCCGCCGAGCATGGCTGGAATTGGCAGGTGGACC
>JAUWHT010000089.1 GCA_030605745.1 Pirellulales bacterium
AGGCCGAGATGCGGCGGCTGGCCTTGACCTATGAGCGGACCTGCTGGGAAATCAAGCAGGCCACGGTCGACAAGGAGATCGCCGGTCTGGAGGCCAAGGTCAGCCAGGCCGAGGTTGACGCTTCCGCCGAAAATCTCCAGCGCCGCCGCATCTGCTCGCCCTTGGACGCGGTGGTCGTCGAGTTGTATCTACATGCCGGCGAGTGGGTCCAGCCGGGCGATCCGGTGATGCACGTCGTTCGCGTAGACCGCTTGCGGATCGAGGGTTTCCTTAACACTGCCGAGATCGCGCCCGGCGAAGTGGACGGCAAACCCGTTAGCGTCACCGTCGAGCTTGCCCGCGGCCGCCGAGAGACTTTTCCCGGAAAGGTCGTGTTCGTCAGCCCGCTGGTCCGGGCCGGCGGCGAGTTCCAAGTCTGGGCCGAAGTGGCCAACCGTAAGCAGGCCGGCCATTGGCTGCTGCGCCCGGGACTGGAGGCGGAGATGAAGATAAGGATGAAGGATGAAGGATGAATTCGGAATGATTCATCCTTTATCCTTTATCCTTGTTCCCTATGGTCGCCCTGCACGACAGCCTGGTTTCCAGTTCCGCCCGAGCGATGCCGATTCGGAAGCGGCCGGACCTGTCTGCGCGGCGCCAGCAGTACCTGGGCCGCAGCTATTGGGTGGTCAAGGAGCCGGTGGGGCTGAACTACTTCCGGTTCCAGGACGAGGAATACGCTATCCTCCAGATGCTCGACGGCCGGACCAGTCTGGACGAGATCAAGCAGCGGTTCGAGGCCGAGTTCCCGCCGCAGAAAATCACCCTGGAGGAGCTTCAGCAGTTTCTGGGCATGCTGCATCGCAGCGGGCTGGTCACCGCCGGGGTAGGCGGGCAGGGACACCAGCTTCGCAAACGACGCGACGAGCGCCGGCGCAAGGAAATCCTGGCCGCCGCCAGCAACATCCTGTGCATCCGCTTCAAGGGTTTCGATCCCGAGCGGCTGCTTAACCGGATGTACCCCTACTTCCGCTGGGCCTTTGCACCGCTGACGGTCGTGCTGTGCTGCCTGTTGGTCGTCTCGGCGTTGACGCTGGTGCTGGTCGAGTGGGATGTGTTCCAGTCGAAGCTGCCGGGGTTCTACCAGTTCTTCAGTCCCTCGAACGCGCTGCTGCTGGCTTTGACGTTGGGGCTGGTCAAGATATGCCACGAGTTCGGGCACGGGCTCTCTTGTAAGCACTTCGGCGGCGAATGCCACGAGATAGGCATCATGATCCTGGTGCTCACGCCCTGCATGTACTGCAACGTGTCCGACTCGTGGATGCTGCCCAACAAATGGCACCGGGCGGCAATCGGCGCGGCCGGAATGTACGTCGAGATAGTGATCGCCTCGATCTGCACGTTCGTGTGGTGGTTCAGCGAGCCGGGACTGATGAACCACCTGTGTCTTAACACCATGTTCATCGCCTCGGTTAGCACCCTGCTGTTTAACGCCAACCCGTTGTTGCGCTACGACGGCTATTACATCCTGGCCGACGTCACCGAGATTCCCAACCTGCGGCAGAAAGCGACCACGATCCTCAGCCAGAAGCTGGGCCAGTTGTGCCTGGGGCTGGAGCCGCCCGAGGACCCCTTCCTGCCCGAGCGAAACCAAATCTTCTTCGCCATGTACTCGGTAGCGGCGGCCGCGTATCGGTGGTTCATCCTGGCGTCGATCTTGTGGTTCCTGTACCAGGTGTTCAAACCGTACCGGCTGGAGGTCATCGGCCAGGGCATCATTGCGATGTCGCTTTACGGGCTGGTGGCCATGCCGCTTTACAAAGCAGGAAAATTCTTCTACGTGCCCGGGAGGATCGATAAAGTGAAAAAACCCCGCATGTACGCCAGCCTGGGTGTGCTGGTGTTGCTGGTCGCAGGTGTGATCTTCATCCCGCTGCCGCACAGCGTCACTTGTACCTTGGAGGTCCAGCCCCGCGACGCGCTGCCGGTCTACGTCGACGTATCCGACGGCGGACGGCTGGAAGAGATCAACGTCAACCCCGGCGATCGGGTGACCAAGGGCCAACAGATCGCCCAACTGGCAAACGTCGACGTCGACCTGGAAATTGCCCAGCTCACCGGTGAACAGGACCAATACCGAATGCAACTGGCAAGCCTCCGCCGGCAGCGACACCGCGATCGCCAGGCACATGCCGAGATCCCGGGGATTACCGAGGCACTACAGGCGGTCACGCGGCAGTTGGAGCAGAAGCAGCGGGACCAGGCCCGGCTTCGGCTGGTGGCCCCGGTCGCCGGCACCGTGTTGCCCCCGCCGGAAACCGGCCGCCAGGAAACCGCGGACGGCCAGTTGCCCGCTTGGTCGGGCACGCCGCTGATGCCGGAAAACATCGGCGCGCAACTGGACGAAAGCGTGCTGTTCTGTCAGATAGGCGATCCTAAGCTGCTGGAGGCGATCCTGGTGATCGACCAGGCCGACAGAAACTTCGTCTGCGTCGGTCAGGAAGTGGAAATCAAACTGGACCAGCTCCCCTACGACACGCTGCACAGCCAGATCACTTCGATCGCCGAGTCCGAACTGGAGATCAGCCCCCGGTCCCTATCGACCAAGGCCGGCGGCGAACTGCCCACCATAACCGACCCGACCACCGGCGCCGAACGACCCCAAAGCACCTCCTACCAGGCCCGCGCACCCTTGGACGACCCCGACGGTCTACTGCGGATCGGCCTGCGCGGCCGCGCCAAAATCCACACCCCCTGGCAACCCCTAGGCCAACGCATCTGGCGCTTCGTCTGCCATACGTTCAATTTCAAGCTGTAGATGGACACAAATTGACACATTGATGCCCGAGGGGTATATTCCAGATTCTGGTGGGTAATAGATGAGGATTCGCTTCTATATTGACCCGGAGACTGGACTTCCGCACATCTATGAACACGATGTGAGCGGAGAGGAAGTCGAGGAGGTTCTGAGTGGCTCGGGCGAAGATCGTCCTGGTCGGGAAGGGTCGCGAATGGCGATTGGTGAGACCCGAGCCGGGCGCTGCTTGCGCGTCATCTATGTGCCTGATCCGGAGCCGAACAGTGTTTTCGTGATCACCGCGTACGATCTGACAGGAAAGCAACTAAAAGCATACCGACGTCGACGTCGAAGGAAACCAAGATGACAAAGCAGAGCGAATTTCCGCGCGGATGGGACGAGGAACGCGTGCTGCGCGTGCTCGCGCATTACGAATCCCAGACAGAAAACGAGGCGGTAGCCGAGGACGAAGCTGCTTACGAAGATCCCGGCCATACCTTCATGGAAATCCCTAACGAACTGGTGCCCGTGGTCCGCGAACTGCTGGCAAAGAAAACCGGATGATCAATACGCGGTGCCTGGCGGCGATACTTGGCCCCAGCAAACCGCAGGTCAACTTCGTTTGCAGTCCCACCGCATCGTCCGCCAAAAGACCGTGCAAACCGATAAGCAGAGATCCGATAAAGAAAATCCGTCCCCAATAAGCGAACCTGCTTAGGAATCCTAGGATCCGTGAAGTGTCACGTCTGATCTTTTTCTCGTTGTTGGTCACGATTTTTGTTGAAGGCGCCGTACATCCCATACGCTACCAGCGTTCCAAAGAGCGCAGATATCACGAGCACAATCAAAATGCCCTTCACAGCGTCTTCGGGTGTAATCGCCCCTCGCCTTGTAATACCAGCTAGGCTCATCACCGTAAAGCAAGTAACGGCAACCACACCGCCTACAATGGCTGCGAGTGCGGCACGCGGTTTCTTTACGAGTAGGATAAGTAGTGCCACTAGGGGGATGGAAAGGACCACGATTACAAACGTTAAGTCACTAGAGTGAATGCTAAGCGGGAACATGATGATAACCTCCGAACGGTATTAAACCGGAAGCCAGCGCTAATTGGTGTATTGGTGCCGGGTTTTCTTTTGCGGTCCTCTACCTATTGATCAAGACCGGCCACCGGATCAATAAGCGACCCTGTCCCATCTTGTGTTGTCCTTCCAGGATCTCAGCAATTCTGGTTGCTTCTCTTCTTGGCAATTTCGGACATTGGGATGTCACCTGTTTCTTTCGATCTTTCTTCGAGAAACGATATGAAGCGATCACTGTTTCCCAAAGAGGCGACTTCTCGTTCGAATTGGTCCGCCTCTTCGAGAAGAAAATCGTTGCCGTCGGTGGCATGGATTAGGACAGCCTCCGACTTGGCAAGCGCCAGAAGCTCGTCTAGAGTATGTTTCTCATTCGTCAAGTCAATGGTTTTCATATTTGGACCCCTTGTCCTTGGATAAGCAACTGGTTATGCACTTTGTGACCGATTGCCAGAACTCGTACAATGTGTTGCTCTTTGATTTCATAGAACACACGGTATTTTCCGATCCGCAGTTCCCATGGTGCCAGTGGGTTTGGCCTGAGTTGCTTCCGTTTCTTAGTTTCGATATCGGCATCAACCCCCAGAAAGGTTGATATGGCACTGAGAATCACGCGCTGCTCATTTACACGGTACCAGGCGAGGTCTTGGTCCGCGCTCGGCACAAATCTGACAGAGAAATCCATCTACGTAAGGGTATCACATCCGGAACGCTGGGCAAAGTGCCCCTCTTTCCTGAATCCCCTCTCAGCGGGCGAGCATCTTGGCTATCTCGTTGATGCGCAACAATTTACGTGCTATGCCCAGGTTGCAGGCAATACGCCAAATTTACTTCTTGCCGGTTCCTTTTCCGACGATATAAGTTATACTGAACAGTGTTGTTAGTATTCAGGAGTTATGAAACGCTCCCTTCCCCCTCGATCGCGACACCAGGCTGCCCGGCTCCGCGAGATTACCGGCGTGATCCGCGAGTTGGTCGGGGACGATCTGGCCATGCTGATCCTGTTCGGCTCCTATGCCCGAGGCGATTGGGTCGAGGATTGCTATGTTGAGGGTCATATTACCTATACTTACCAGAGCGATTTCGATCTGTTGATTGTCACCGAGAGCCGTTCCAGCGCAACACAGGCAGGTGAGGCTCGTCTAGCTCGCGTCATTCGGCAACGTTTGGAGCGACTGTGCCTGCACCGTCCGACCTCCAGCATCATCGTCGAGGACATCGAGCGCCTGAACAAGGACATCGAACGCGGCCAGTATTTTTTCAGCGACATCAAGAAAGAAGGCGTGTTGCTCTTCGACAGCGGTCGCCACAAGCTGGCCCGACGCCGCAAGCTCGATCCTAAGCAGCGCCGGAAATACGCCCGCGAGGACTACAATCATTGGTTTAAGAGCGCCAACGAGTTTTGGATCGATTCCCAAAACGCCCTCGAGCGCCGCAGCAATAATAAGGCTGCGTTCGAACTCCACCAAGCGACGGAACGTTTTTTCACGGCGACGATTTTGGTCTTCACCCGTTACAAGCCCAAGACACACGACCTCAAAGAGCTGGACCGCCAGGTCAGTAACCTGCACTCCGACTTTTTCACCGTCTTTCCCCGCGCGACCAAGCAACAGCAACGCCGCTTCGACCTACTCAGGCGGGCCTACATCGACGCCCGCTACAAGCGCGACTACAAGATCACCAAGGCCGAACTGGAATACCTCGCCGAGAGAGTCCGCAAGCTTCAACAACTGACCAAGAAGATCTGCCGCAAAAAGATCGCAAGTATGGCGTGATTTCTTTTTCGGCCTTCTGCCTATTGATCTCGACCGGCTGCCGGATCAATAAGCGAATCTGTCCCGCTTTGTATCTGCTCCAGTTCTGCCCGGGTGAGCGTTTTCTGCTTGCGACGTTCAGCAATTAGCGACCAAAATCTCTTGCTGCCTGCCAATTCCAGTTGTTCCTCGTCCAATTCCTCAACACCAACAACTAGCGCAACAGGTTTGCCAGCAGATGTGATCAACACACGTTCGTTTTGGGCATCCTCAATACACGTATTTAGAGAAGTTTGTTTGAGATCAACCGTTTTCATAGGATCTCCTCCGTTGTCTTGTGGGGTGGCTTATGCCGAATTGCACGGATGGTTACGGTTCGTTCGTCACCATCCACGTCATAAAACACCCGGTACTGACCGACTCGCAACTCCCAAACAGGTTCTACATGCTCCCAAGGGGGCGACAGGGTAGGGAGTTCCTTCTTGTTACGTGTCTTCTGGGTCGGCTGATGTGTCAACTGCTCTTCGATACGATCCAGTATCCGCTTGCGTTCAAAAACATGCAAACTTGCCAGATCATCGGCGACCCCTTCAACATATTCAATATTGTACATGATTATCTTTAGAATACCGCGCCAGTTCAGGCTAGACAAGTCGGGACCGAGTTTGTTGTTTGCAACGCTTTCCCGCTCAAATGGGGGGCAACAAGGACAAAAGCGGGACAGGTTCGCTTATTGACATGGGGACTGCATCTTGATATCGTGCCGTTGTTGGTGTACACTCATAGACAGATGGTTGTTGTTCCATTTAATTTCCGCAACAGAAACGCCAGTAGGAGTTTTATCATGGAAAACACGAACCGACGTGAGTTTTTGAAGTCTTCGGCCACTGTGGCGGCCGCCGGTGCAGCGACCTTTGCGGCCCCGGCTATTGCCAAGTCGAAAGCAAGCGCGAACGACCGTGTCCGCGTGGCGCTGCTGGGCTTGGGCGGCCGGATGAAGTGGCACGTCCGCGCACTGGCCAAGCTGACCGACGACGTCGAGATCGTCGCGGTTTGCGACTGCGACCAGAAAAAACTCGACTCGGTGGCCAAGAACATGCCTGCGCTCGAGGGCAAGAAGCTGACCACCTACACCGACATGCGGAAGATGTTCGACGACAAGTCGATCGACGCGGTCGATATTTCCTTGGGAGATCGTTGGCATGCGTTGTCGACGATCTGGGCATGTCAGGCGGGCAAGGACGTGTACGTGGAAAAGCCCGGCGCGCACAATCTCTTCGAAAGCCGGCAGATGGTTGCCGCCGCGCGGAAGTACAACCGCATGGTGCAGCACGGCACACAGATGCGCTCCAGCCCCAACATTATGGAAGGCATCCAGAAGTTGAAGGAGGGCGTTGTCGGCGACGTCTACATGGCGCGAGGAGTTGACTTCAAGCTCCGCGGCAACCTGGGCAAGCACAGGCCCCGCCCGGTGCCCGAGGGACTGGACTGGGACAAATGGCTGGGCCCCAAGCCGATGCACGAGTACAGCTCGTTCTGGCACCGACGGTGGTATTTCATTCTCGAGTTGGCAAACGGTCCGTTCTCCAACCAGGCGGTCCACCTGCTGGACATCATCCGTTGGGGGCTGGGGCTCGACGAGCATCCCACGCGCG
>JAUWHT010000017.1 GCA_030605745.1 Pirellulales bacterium
GTGTGGTGAACAAGTACTGTACAAGATGCGCGCACGGCGCGCAGAAGTTACAACGATAGACTCTAACCCAATCAAACAACTACTCTACTTAGCCGTTACACCAACCTGCGGAAAATCGGGCAAGCCCGGCGGCTAAACTACAATCTGAGGCTCAGGTGCTTGAATCATGCACATGTTTTGTGTAAGAACAGGACTCCCGCTCCCTCATTTCCCCCTTTCCTCCAGCGGGTGATTGATGGTTGAACGTAGCCGGCAAACGTCATTGCCAGGTTTTGAGCCGGGATCCGACAGTCCCTCGCCGGCGGGCCGGCGTCAGACGTCCGCGCCGGTCCCGCAAGTGCAGCCGGCCAGCCCACCACCGGAGAGCCTTCAGGGGAGGACGGTCTGGGTGATCGACGCCCACTCGCTGATCCACCAGGTGTTCCACGCGCTGCCCGAAATGACCAGCCCGCGGGGCGAGCCGGTCGGGGCCGTGTTCGGCTTCACCCGCGACCTGCTCTACCTGCTTTCGGAGAAGAAGCCCGATTACCTGTTTTGCGCGTTCGACTTGCCAGGCAAGACCTTCCGACACGAGATGTACGACCAATACAAGATCCAACGCAAGGAAATGCCAGAGGACCTGGTCCCGCAGATCGGCTCGATCCGGCGTGTGATCCGGGCGTTGGGTATACCGGCACTGGGACGCGAGTCGTTCGAGGCCGACGACATCCTGGCCACCGTCGCCCGGCTGACCGACGAGTTGGGCGGCCGGTGCTTCCTGGTCACCGGCGACAAGGACTGCCGGCAGTTGATCACAGATCGGGTGAAGCTCTACAACATCCGCAAGGACGAGGTTTTCGACCGGACGGCGCTTAGGGAACAGTGGGGTATCGGGCCCGAGCAAGTCGTCGATTTCCAGGCCCTGGTGGGCGACTCGGTGGACAACGTGCCGGGTGTGCCGCTGATCGGGCCCAAATTCGCCTGGCAATTGCTCGAAAAATACACCACGCTGGATGCTGTCCTCGACCACGCCGGCGAGGTCGCCGGTGCGAAGCGAAAAGAAAACCTGGTCAAATACCGCCAGCAGGCCGAACTGAGCCGCGAGCTGGTCCGGCTCGACTGCCGGGTTCCGGTCGAGATCGACTGGAACGGCGGGCGCGTCGGCCCGGTCGATCGGGCCGCGGCAATGGAGTTGTTCCACGAGTTCGGCTTCCGCAACATGGGACAGAAACTGGACTTGTTACAAGCAAAACCTGGCCCGCCGCCGCAGCCTGCCGTCGAGGCCAAATACCGGCTGGTCGATACGCCCGAGGCCCTAAAAACCTTCCTGGCCGAGTTGCGACAGCAGAAACGCATCTCGCTGGACACCGAGACCACCAATGTCTGGCCGCGGTGGGCGGAAATCGTGGGCTATTCGTTCGCCTGGAAGCAGGACGAGGCCTGGTACCTGCCGGTCCGCGCGCCGGCGGGGGAGCGCTGCCTCGATCCGAAGGCTACCTTAGAGGCCCTCCGCCCGGTGTTGGAAGACCAGGCCGTCGAGAAGGTCGGGCAAAACCTGAAGTACGACATGATCGTGCTCCGTTCGGCCGGCGTGGAACTGGCCGGCGTGGCCTTCGACACTATGGTGGCCAGCTACCTGCTGGACGCCGGTCGGCGGAACCACAATCTGGACGACCTGGCCCTGCGGTACCTCGACCATACCACCATCAAGATCAGCCAGTTGATCGGCACGGGAAAGAACCAGAAGCGGATGGACGAGGTCCCGGTCTGCCAGGTGGCCGACTATGCGGGCGAGGACGCACTGTTTCCGCTGCGACTGCGCCCGATCCTGGCTGAAAGTCTGGCCAAAGCGAATCTTGGCAACTTGTTCACCGACTTGGAGTTGCCGCTCGTCGACGTGCTGGTCGAGTTGGAGTACAACGGCATCAAGGTGGACATCGAGCGGCTGGCCGAGTTAAGCCGCAGTTACGGCCAGCGGATCAAGGCGCTTGAGCAGGAGATATTCGACCTGGCCGGGCGCCCGTTGAACATCGCCTCGCCCAGGCAACTCCAGGAGGTACTTTTCGGCGAACTGAAATTGCCGGTAATTAAGAGGACCGCCAAGACCGGGCCGAGCACCGACGCCGAGGTGCTCGATGAATTGGCCCGATTGCACCCCCTGCCGGCCAAAATCCTCGAATATCGGCAATATGCGAAGCTCAAGAGCACTTATGTCGATGCGCTGCCAAAGCTGGTTCACCCGGCGACGGGCCGGGTACACGCGTCGTTCAACCAGGTGGTGGCGGCCACCGGCCGGCTGAGTTCCAGTGATCCGAACCTCCAAAACATCCCGGTCCGCACCGAGGCGGGCCGGGAGATCCGCTCGGCGTTCGTGCCCGGCCAGCGGGGCTGGCTGCTGATGGCGGCCGACTACTCGCAGATCGAGCTGCGGGTTCTGGCCCATTTTTCGGGCGACGAGCGGCTCTGCGAGGCATTTGCCCAGGACGAGGACATCCACGCCCTGGTCGCCGGTCAAGTGAACGGCATCCCACTGGAAGAGGTAACCCCGCAGATGCGGCGGGAGGCGAAAGCGGTCAATTTCGGCGTGATCTACGGCCAAAGCCCCTTCGGACTGGCCTGGGCATTGGGCATCGACAAGGACCAAGCGGGCCAGTTCATCGACAGCTATTTCGAGCGCTATCCCGGGATCGAGGAATTCCTCGGCCGGGTACTGGCCGAATGTCACGAGAGAGGCTATATTAGTACTATTCTCGGGCGGCGTCGGGCGATCCAGGGAGTTCGCCCCGGTGCCGGTCGTCAAAGGAACCTCGCCGAGCGGACCGCGGTCAACACGGTCATCCAAGGCTCGGCGGCGGATCTGATCAAGTTGGCCATGATCGCGATCCACCGCCGGCTGCGGCGAGAAAACCTACCCGCAAGGATGCTGCTGCAAATCCACGACGAGTTGATCTTTGAAGTTCCCCCTGATCAACTCGACAACCTGGCCCAACTCGTCACCGACGAGATGGTCGGCGTCTGGAAGCTCGAAGTTCCCTTGAAAGTAGACATAAAGGCCGGTCCAAACTGGGCGGATACGAAAGAGATTAGGGGCCAGGGGCCAGGGGCGAGGGGTTAGGGTCGAGGGTCGAGGAGTTAGAGTATTACGGAGTTACTTCTTCGCGCCGTGAACATATCTTGTACAGTGGTTCGTTCAGATCCATCCTGTAAAGTCGAGACATGGACGAGGGTGTGGATATCACCTCTAGTCAGGTGCGGCAGTACAACTGCCGCACCAACGGTAACACGTTTAGCGGTCGCCGGCACGGCGACCCCCTCGCCCCTCGCCCCTAACCCCTCGTCCCGGGCCCCTAACCCCTACCCATGCACGTGATCGGCATACTTGGCGGCGTGGCAAGCGGCAAGAGCCTGGTCGCCCGGCAACTGGCCGACCTGGGCGCCGGCGTGTTGGATGCGGACCGGGCGGGGCACGAGGTATTGCGGTTGCCGCGGATCGAGGCCGCGGTGCGAAAACGCTTCGGCGAGGCGGTGTTCGGCCCTGACGGCCGGGTAGACCGGGCCCGGTTGGCCAAGGTCGTGTTTGCCGGTTCGCCGGACCGAACGGGAAAACGAAAACACCTGGAGCAATTGACTCATCCGGAGATCGGCCGCCTGCTAAGACAGCAGGCCGAAGCGTTGGAATCGGCGGGTACCGCGGTCGCGGTGTTGGATGCCCCATTGCTTCTGGAAGCCGGTTGGGATAGACTATGCGAACGGTTGGTGTTTGTCGACGTGCCACGGCAGGTACGCCTGTCGCGGGCGACCGCCCGCGGTTGGAGCGAGGAGGATTTTGCGGCTCGTGAGGGAGTCCAGGAATCGTTGGACCTCAAGCGCGGCCGTGCCGATGCGATAATAGACAACTCCGGGTCCCCGGAGCAAACCCAAGCTCAAGTCGAGCGTTTTTGGCACTCCCTTTTCGGCTGATTTTCACCCTGCGGCGTTCCAGCCGCTGCCAAATCATCACCTGAAGGACCATACCCATCGAGTTAGGCTGTTGTGAAAGTAAGGGGTGCAATTAGACTTATCGAGCAGGATGGTTGGCGATTGGTGCGAACAAGAGGCAGTCATCGCCAGTACAAGCATTCGGTCAAGACGGGACTTGTCACTATTCCAGGCAAGCTTGGCGACGATCTTGCCGTGGGTACGCTCAACAGCATCTTCAAGCAAGCGGGATTGAAGCGATGAAATACCTTGTCATCATTGAAAAGACCAACACCGGCTACTCTGCATATTCCCCCGATCTTACAGGTTGTGTCTCCACTGGCGCAACTCGCGAGGAAGTGGAGCGGAGCATGCGCGAAGCAATCGAGTTCCATCTTGAGGGGCTACGGAAAGAGGGTTACGAAGTCCCGGAGCCGAGCAGCATGTGTGCCTATGTGGAGGCTTAGCCGCTAATCATTTTGGGAATTATACCATAGGTTGGTATCGAAAAACTAACTCG
>JAUWHT010000399.1 GCA_030605745.1 Pirellulales bacterium
CCACTCCGTTTCCCATCTGGCTGGCCGCCGGCATGTCGCTGGTGGCCGGGCTGATGGGCTTCGCGGGCGGGCTGACGATGTCGGCCATCAAGCGCGACCGCGGCGTGAAGGACTACGGCACGTTGGTGGAAGGCCATGGCGGGGTGCTCGACCGCATCGACTCGCTCTGCTTCGCCGCACCCGTCTTCTTCCACTTTGCCAAGTTCTGGCTGGGCGCCTGATCCGCCCTCAGGGCACGCGCAGAAATAACCTGTACAAGTTTGAACGAGTGTGGCACGTCCCTGAGCGTAGGGAAGGGCGTGGGCTCCCGGCCCAACACGCCCTTCGTTCCTCAGGGCGTGCCACCCAATTGATCAAGTTATTTCTGCGCGGGCCCTATGTCAACCGAATCCATCGTCCCAGCAACATTACCGGCAGCAACAACCACAGAATCATCACGGCCTCAAGGGTGCCGCGCATCGCATAGCAGACGGCCGCGTCGAGGATCACTAGCGACAAGATACACTGTTCCACGGCTGTTTGTACCCGGCGGGGAGCCGGTTCGACTACCGCACGCAGACAGCGCCAGCCGATCAGCACACCCAGGATCACCATCAGCAGTCCCCAGCGACCGGGCTGCTGCCGGATCGAGGGCACCAACTCGTCGGTCCAACTCGGAAACCAGGCCAACAGCGCGATACCGGCCATCATAACGGTCGTGGCTGCCGCAAGTTGCACCCGGCTGCTCTGCCGGGTCTCGGTGCGTGCGAACCAGGTAACCCCCACGATGTAGGCGCCGATCCCACCGGCGACCAGCCAGTGTTCGACCTGCCAGGGGGCCGCCGCGACGCTCATTCCCAGCAACACGTTGAGCATCCGGCAGGCGCCCATCAGCACCGGCCCGACGGGTGTCCGCTTCAGCCGGGCGTCGTACAGTACGATGCACGCGGCCAGCAGTCCGGCCACCACGCCCGGGCGGAGATTTCCCGTAAAGAAGGCCACTACCCAGGCCAAGGCCACGCCGATGAGCAACAGTTCCCAGCCCAGCCACGCGGCCACTGCGGGCAAAACCCTGCCAGAGGGCAACGGCCGCTCGGGCCTCTGGCGGGCGTCGATCTGCATATCAAACAGATCACCCAGCACCACGCCGGCAGCGTACAACAGGCTCGACGCAGTGACCAGCAGCCCCAGGACCAAACCGTCGCGGGGCCCAGAAATTGCCCGCACAAACAAGAAACCCATGGCCACGTCGGCCATCGCCGTGAAGATGTTCGGCAGCCGCACCAGTTCGAGGTAAGCGCGGGCCGTCGACGCCGGGCGGGAATTCGGGGAAGTGGAATTATGCACGCGTCTGCTTCCAAAACTCGTCTCGCATGGCAAGGACATTCTCCGGCGGCACGTCGTATTGGATGTTGTGCACCTGCGTAAAGACCAACGCGGCGTCGGGCCCAAACTCTTCAAGCCGCTTCCTGACATCCGCCCGGACAACTTCCGGGTCGGAAGCGTTCAGTGCATGTTGCGTATCGCACCCGCCTCCCCAAAAGGCGATGTCTTGGCCGTACTCCCGCACCAGATCGGCCGGATTCATTCCTTCGGCACTAACCTGGACCGGATTCAGCGCATCAACGCCCATCTTAATCATATACGGCACAAAGGCCGATACCGCGCCGCAGGAGTGCATCACCACCTTCTTGCCGGCAGACTTGATCCTGCCGACCACCTCGGAAATGTACGGAAAGAGCATCTCTTCGTAGACGGCCGGGGAGATCATGCTCGTCTGTTGCGTTCCCAGATCATCGGTAAGGAATACGATGTCGCAATAATCGCCGAAAGCACGCAGAAACGTGTCCACCCGTTTGAGATATACCTGGTGCAGCTTGCCGAAAATGGCATGCGCCAGGTCCTTGTCAATCATCAGGTCGACCAGGAATTGCTCATAGCCCCGCATGAGCATCCCCGATTGAAGATAGTGTAGTCTCCACAGGGTCACCACCGCCCTGTCAGTCGAGCGGTACTGCATCCGTGCTCTTTCGGCCAGTGTGTCGATTGGCTCGTCGAACACGTACGAATAATCCCAGCGATCGAACATTTCGTCGAACTGGTCCAGCTCATCGGCCGACGTGATCCCCGCAAGCGGGACACCAACCGGATCGCAGTAGTACGAGTCGGCCGCGCGCTTGGCATAAACGACACCATCAGGACCGTGGACCACCGAAGACCCGTCCGGCAGGTCTTCCACGTCAAACAACTCCGGCACGATCAGTTCCACGCCGAACGAGGTCTTCCAAGTCTTGGTTTCCTGCGATCCAAACCATAGGGCCTCAACGTCGACTCCCAGCGTATCCATCACGTCGTCATCCATCTTGGCGACAAGCTGCCCCAGGCAACCGCACCGGATGGGCCCATCCGGAAGTCCCAGCAGGGTCCTTAACCTCTTGTAGGTAATCACATGGATGCTCGAACAATCGGTCCCGCCGATCTCAAAAGGGACGCAATCCGTCGTTTGCCGGTCAAGTGTTGCCAGAACGCGCTGCCGAGGTGTCATGCTGATTCTCCTCTGACTAAGGGCTATTAGGCTGTTAGGATATTAGGCTGTTAGGCTGTTAGGAACGAAGGCGGGGTCGGACGATGCGTAACCACTCCAAGCTGAAAGCGTTTCAGTTGGTCGATAAGCCGACCCTGATTATCTGCATGCTGA
This sequence comes from Pirellulales bacterium, assembly GCA_030605745.1. Classification (GTDB taxonomy): domain Bacteria; phylum Planctomycetota; class Planctomycetia; order Pirellulales; family Thermoguttaceae; genus JAUWHT01. The sequence goes on from JAUWHT010000399.1 coordinate 2,678, forward strand.
TCCGTTCCCTGCGAAGAAAAAGCGGGCAGCCTCCTAGCCTAACAGCCTAACAGCCTAATATCCTAACAGCCTAATGCCCCAATCACCCGCTCCAAAAACTCCCTCGCCTCCCGCCCGGCCTCGTCGGGATTGTCGATGTAGGGATATAACTCGACGGTGATCCAGCCATCGTATCCAGTCTTGGCAATTTCACGTATAGTGGCCGAGAAGTCAATCACCCCGCGGCCGGGAACCAAGTGTGCGTGCCTGCGTGTGGCTGCAATGTCTTCGACGTGGTAGTGCTTCGTGTGGGGCGCCATCCGGGCGATCCAGTTCTGGGGATCCTGACCGACGCAGAACGCATGGCCGATATCAAAATTCAGCCCAACCCACGGTGAATCGATCCGGTCGACAAACTCCAGGTACTGCTCGAAGGTCTCGATCAGCAGACCCGGCTCCGGTTCGATCAGCAGTAGGACTTCGAGCGTTTCGGCCAGTTCCACGCAAGGCATGATCTCGTCATAGAACAATTTTGCGGCATCGTCCCAGGAGCGATCATCCGTCGGCCCACCCGGCTCGGTCTGGATGCTTGTGGCGCCAAGCTCCTTGGCTAGCGAGAGTGCCCGCTTGGTGTGTTCCCGGCGGATTGCCCGATAGTGCGGATCGGGCTCGATCCACGACGGATGCCAGTACGGCTGCCGTGGATCGGCCACGGCGTTCATCATAAAGGCGTTGACGTTGGATACGGCCAGGTTATGCTTGCCCAGGCAATCGCGGATTGCCCGCTTCTGCTCGTCCAACAACCCGGCCGGCCAGGCATGTGGCATGTCGGCCAGCAGTTCCAGCCCGGCATAGCCCAAGCTGGCGATCCGCGCGATGGCCTGCTCGACGGAGAAGTGCATATATGCGTTAGAGCTGTAGGCGAGGTTCATGGGAGATAGCTTAGCAAACAGAGCTTGTATGTCCAACGGTACGCCTTCCATTGCCGGCCTTACTCGGGTATAATCCGCGGCACGAGTGGTTTTGTCAGCGCTGGCAGAAGAAACTGGAGCTACTAACGCTGTGCGAGTTGGAATCGGACACGATACCCATCGGCTGGGGTCCGGTGGCCCGTTGAAACTGGGCGGGATCGACATTCCCCATGATCACGAACTGGTTGGCCACAGCGATGCCGACGTGCTGATGCATGCGGTGGTCGACGCCCTGCTGGGGGCGGCGGCGCTGGGCGATATAGGCCAGATGTTTCCCGACACCGACCCGGCCAATCGGAGACGTGACTCGGCCGAGATGCTCGAGGCGGCCCGAGATGCCGTCCGTGCAGTCGGTTGGCGAATCGGCAACATCGACTGCATCATATTTGCCCAGCGGCCACGGCTGTTGCCCCACCGGCAGGCCATCCGCAAACGCCTGGCCGATATCCTGGACATCGACCCGGAACGCGTCTCGCTGAAGGGCAAGACCGGCGAGCACGTCGGACCGGTCGGGCAGGAAGAAGTCATCGCCGCACAGTGCGTGGCACTGCTCGAACCGCGCTAATAGGGAATTGCAAATTGCCTGACTCTAACGTTTTCTATGTGTACGGTCCGCCGCCTGCAAGGGAGGCACAGACCTGAAGGTTGTGTAGCCAATGTGGGTGGTATTGCTTCTGGTTAAGTCGGTGGGCGGGGCTCTGGTATTTGCGTG
>JAUWHT010000103.1 GCA_030605745.1 Pirellulales bacterium
ATTTTGCGTGCCCAACCGTAAACCAACGGCCCATACAGCCGAGCGAGACGTTCCCACGCCTCCGGATCACTGGACCGAGCCGCTGCGATCAAGCTGGAAGAAGTGGATCCGGCTGTCGAAGGGGGAAGTGACTCGCTGCCGCTCATGGGAGTGCCTATATTCCAGGAGGAAGGCCCCGCCGGTCTCGCCTGACAAGATGTGCCCAGTATAATCGAGCCGATAGGCACTGTAAAGATGGAGGCTGCTTGGGCAGTTCTTGCCGGACAGCGACCGCCACGACAACCGCATCAACCGCTTCGCCATTCATTTGTAATACTGCTTGAACTCAGCAGACGGTTCTATTGGGGTGTAGATGTACAGAGCAACACCGCTGGGATCGACGATGCTGAAACCCCTATCTCCCCAAGGATGGTCTTCAAGTGGCATGACTGTCTTCAAGCCCAACTTCGTCAGCTTCTGATGCTCGGCATCGACATCCTCAACTGCAAGGTTGTACATCAGCCCTTGACCGGCAAATAACGGCTGTTCCGGGTTCTGCGGCTTCATGAAACACAACTCGCCGTTGCCGATCCTGATATTGACGTACCACCCCGCATCAAAGACGACTTCCGCATCGAAGTGCTTCACATAGAAATCACGACTGGATGCCGGATCTGCGACGCAAATTGTCGGCGAAATCTGTTTTGCATTCATCATTTTCTCCTGCCTCAAACATTCTAAGTTCAGGTGTAGGGTGGATGCTTGCACCACGCGAACTCGTGATCCTTCAGATGCGTGGGTGCAAGCACACCCTACACTACTACACTACTGCTCGAAACGCGTTTTCATGCTGAACCCCATTCGGGCGAGTTCCTCTCGCACGTCCGGCTCGGCCAGCAACTCGCGAAACGCGACCACCGCAGGCTGGTTCAGCCGGGCCTTGGGAATGACAAAGTCGTAGCGTTCTTCTTCCAGCGGCAGGAAGCCCAGACGGGCACGTTGGGCAACACACTCGATGGCTATGCCCCAGTCGGCGCGCCCTTGGGCGACCGCCGCGGCGACTGCGTTGTGGCTTCGCGGTTGGATTGCATAGCCGGGCGGTTGCGTGCCGGCCAGCAGGCGGTCGATCAGGATCCGTGTGCCGCTGCCCCGGTTGCGGTTGACCATCGCGCAGTCCGGGGCGTCTTTCACCTGTACGATCGCTTCCAAGGCGGCACGACCCTCGAACCGCTGGTCGCCGGGCCGGAAGACTACACCTTGCAGGCGGCCGTAGCCTTCGATCAGTTCTAACTCGGGCGTGAGAAGCGGCACGTTGTACTGGCCGGACTCCGGGTCAAGCAGGTGCATGCCGGCGATGTCGCACTCGCCGTGCTTTGCCGCCTGCAAACCGCCGGTGGAACCGATGGCCATGAACTTGGTCGTAAAACCGCGGTCCTGCAATCGGCCCAGCAGAAGGTCCAGGCCCACGCAATGGCTGCCAATCACCACCATGTCGGCCAGACGCAACTCGCCTGCAAACAGTTGCACGGCGACCGGCGAGCCGGCCTCGACGATCTCCTCGTGGCGACCGATAGTCACGAATCCATCGGCCCGGCTGAAGCTGGTCACTGAGCCGGAGCCCTTGCCCAGCGGATAGGCGGCCAGCGAGCCGGGGACAGGGCCTTCGACCAGTCCGACCAGCAGGTACTCGGTCCGCCCGATCTCGGAGTTGACCTTCACAGCCATCCTTGCCTCAACGGCCGAACGGTCCAAGGCCGGTCGCCCGCCGAGTGCGCGAATCACCGGGGCGATGAACTCGTGGAAGGTGAAGATTGCCGAGGTGGGGAACCCCGGCAGGATCACCACCGGCTTGCCGCGGTGCACGGCCAGGCAGATCGGTTTGCCCGGCTTCAGTGCCACTCCATGGGCAACGATACCCGGCTTGGTCAGTTCGCTCACCGCGTGGTACGATAGATCACCGGCGCCCTTGCTGGTCCCGCCGGAAAGCAGCACCACGTCGGCCGCTTGCAGAGCCTTGTGCAACAAGGTGCGCAACTGGCCCAACTCGTCGCCGACGATGCCCAACTCCAGCGGCCGGGCGCCCAACTCGCGGACGGCATCGGCGAGGATTCGGGCGTTGGAATCGTAGACCAGTCCGGGCTGCATCGGCTGGCCTGGCTGGATGATCTCGTCGCCGGTCGAGAGGATGGCCACCACCGGCCGCCGCCAGACGCTGACGCGGTTTGCACCGATGGCCGCCAATACGCCCGTCTCGCGGCTGCTGAGCAACTGGCCGCGCCTGAGCACGGTTTCGCCGGCCGTGATATCGGTCCCGGTGAAGGAGACGCCGAAGCCGGGCGTGATGGCCTTGGTCACCAGCAGGCCGTCGTCATCCGGCTGCGTATGTTCGACCATCACCACCGCGTCGGCACCCCGTGGCAGCATCCCACCGGTGGCGATCGCAACGGCCGTGCCCGGGGTGACCTGCTGGGTGGGAACCACGCCCATTGCTAGTGCTTCTGCGAGCAGTTTCAACCGCCGGGGGTTCTCTTCCTGCGCGGCGTAGGTATCGGCCGCTCGCACCGCGTAGCCGTCGTAGTTCGACCGATCGAACGACGGCACGTCGACCTGGGCCACCACGTCGGCCGCCAGCACGCGGCCGAGTGCCTTTTCCAGCGGGACCAACTTGCTGCCCAGCGGCCGCAACTCGACGGCCTCACGGAACCGCTGCTCGGCCTCGTCGCGATCGATGACGTTGAGGAATTGTTGTTGGGTCATGGTAGCCGCCATAAAGCCGCGACCGTTGGTCGCGATCCGTTTGGCGCGACCAACGGTCGCGGCTTTATGAGATGATGTCGTACAAGTACACCTCCACCTCCGCACCTGGCGGGTATCCTTCGCTGTTTGCCGGCACGAGCACGAAGCCGTCGGCGCGAGTGGTCGAGGAAAGAATCGAGGCGCCGGCGATGGCCAGCGGCTCGACCAGGCCTTCTACCAGCCGGACTCGCATGTAGTCGAGTCGGCCGACCGCGGAGACGATCTTCCGCGCAAGCGGCAGCGTGGTCCGACGATAGGGCCAATCCTTGGACCGGCCGCCGAGCGCGCGGATTGCCCGGCCTGCAAAAAAATCGTACGCGCAAAGACACGAAACCGGGTTACCCGGCAGGAGGAACACCAGTCGCCCGTCGAGCCGTCCGATTCCGGTCGGGCTGCTGGGCCGCATGGCAATGCCGTGGATGGGCAACTCGCCGTGCTCGACCAGCACCGCCGGTGCGTGATCCTCCTGGCCCACGCTCGATCCACCGGAGACCAGCACCAGGTCGGCCTCAGACCGCATCGCTTCGAGCATCGTCCCAGGCTCATCCGGCACAATGTCCACCTCGACGATCACGCCGCAGTCGCGCTTCACCAGCGCGGAGAGCATGGGTCCGTTGGAATCGGCGATCCTGTACGGTCGCGGGGGCGAGCCGGCCGGCAGCAGTTCGTTGCCGGTAACTACAACCCGCACCAGCGGTCGCCGCACCAGCGGCACATCGGTAACACCGATCGACGCCAACAGGCCGACGTCTTGCGGCCTAAGCACACGGTCGGCCGGCAGCACGGTGGTTCCCGCCTCGACGTCTTCGCCGATTCGGCCCACGTGTCTGCCGGGCGAGACTTCGCCTTGAGTGAACATCCGACTGTGGGAGGCGTCTCCGACGGCGATTTCGACCAGTTCGACCGGCAGCACGGCATCGGCCCCGACAGGCAGCAGCGAGCCGGTCGTAATCCGCACGGCCTGGCCCGAGCAGACACGACCGTAAAACGGCCGACCCGGCAGGGATTCTCCTACCACCTGCAATACCAACCGGTTGTAGGGCGAGGCGCCCAAGGTGTCGGCCGCGCAGACTGCGAAGCCGTCCATCATCGAGCGATCAAACGGCGGCACGTCGACCCGGCTGACCATTTCCCGGGCCAACACCCGGCCGGCCGCTTCGGCCAACGGCACTATCTGCTCGTCCAGCCGCTCGGTCTTCCCGTCGAGCCACCTAAGCGCGTCCTCCACCGTAGTCCGCCGGGCAAAGCCCCGCATACGAACGTCAACCGGCTCGAGGGGATCAATCATAAAATCATGATACTATTTTGAGTTTGGTTCCACTACAGGTGCTAAGCCGCAAGCGGCTTGAATTTTGAGCATTGGTAGGATATGATTAGTTCTTGTGGAGAAAAAGATCGATGTCATACGAAAAAGCGGTATGTTTAGCCGCCGCGTCCACGCGGCGCGAACCGTTTAGCCGCCGGCACGGCGGCGCGAACTTCCCGGCGTGGACGCCGGGGCTAAACTTGGTGCACGAACCGAAACCAATCCTGAGATGACCACCCCAGCCGTACCTGCCGTTGGCGTAGATTTGGGCACGACATTTTCCGTCGTGGCGCGTCTCGATCAACAGGGCCGGCCGTCCACGTTGGCCAACGCCGAGGGCGACCGCGTGACCCCCAGCGTAGTCCTCTTCGACCGCGACGTCGTCGTGGTGGGCAAGGAGGCCCTAAAAGCGCTGGCCACCGAAGCAGAGCACGTGGCTGAATGCTCCAAGCGCGACATGGGATACCGGGTATTTCGCAAGGTTTTCGAAGGCCGGCAGTATCCGCCTGAAGTCATCGAGGCCTGGATCCTCAACAAGCTCCGCTGCGACGCCGCCCAGCAGATCGGCCCGTTTACCAAGGTGGTGGTCACCGTGCCGGCCTACTTCGACGAAGTCCGTCGCAAGGCCACCCAGGACGCCGGCTATATGGCCGGGTTCGAGGTGCTGGACATCATCAACGAACCGACCGCCGCCGCCGTGGCCTTCGGCTTCCAACAGGGATTCCTCGATCAGAAGGGCAGTACCAGCGAACCGCGCCGCATCCTGGTCTACGACCTCGGCGGCGGTACGTTCGACGTAACAGTAATGGAGATCCGCGGCACCCAGTTCGTGGCTCTGGCCACCGACGGAGACGTCCGGCTGGGTGGATACGACTGGGACCAGCGGCTGGTCGACCTGATGGCCGAGAGCTTCATCCGCCAGCATTACGTTGACCCCCGCGAGGACCCCAACACCGCCGGCAAGTTGTGGCGGGAATGCGAAGACGCCAAGCGGACACTCTCGGCCAGAAGCAAGGCCTCGGTGGCCTGTGGTTACCGGGGATACTCTTCCCGGGTGGAGGTCTCCAGGCAGCAGTTCAAGGAGGCTACGCAGGACCTGTTGGACCGCACCCGGTTCACCACCGAACAGACGCTAAAGGCGGCCGGGCTGGATTGGGCCGACATCGAGCGGGTCCTGCTGGTCGGCGGCTCGACCCGAATGCCCATGGTCCGTGATATGCTAAAGCAGCTTTCCGGCAAGCAGCCGGACGCTTCCGTGGCGGCCGACGAAGCAGTTGCCCACGGAGCCGCGCTGCGGGCCGGGTTGCTGCTGGCCGAGAGCGAAGGCCGGCCCGCCACCTTCGCCATAAAAAACGTCAATTCCCACAGCCTGGGTGTGGTAGGCGCCGATCCGTTGACCAAGCGCAGGCGCAACGGGATCCTCATCCCCCGGAACACGCCCCTGCCGGTCACCGCCAAGCGGACCTTTAAGACCCAAAAGGCCGATCAGAAATCGATCCTGGTGCAGATCGTCGAGGGCGAGAGCCCTTCGGCCGACGACTGCACGCAGATCGGCCAGTGCTCGGTACGCGATCTGCCGCCCAATCTGCCGGCCCAATCGCCGGTCGACGTGCTGTTCCGTTACGAACCCAACGGCCGGCTACAAGTCAAGGTCACGCTGCCCGGCACCAACCGGCATATCAAAGCCGAGATCGTCCGCGAAAACAGCCTCAGCAAAGAACACATGGATGGCTGGCGACGGTACATCTGCGGCATCGAACCGACCGAATACCGGTAGATTCTCATAGTGGTGAAGAATTTTCCAACAGAATCGAAAGGAACCGAATAATGAAATGGCGCGTGGTTCTGGAACGCGACTCCGAAACCGGCGACTGGGCCGTCTGGTGCCCGGAATTGCCAGGCTGCACCTCGGCCGGCCAAACGCAAGAGGAAGCCCTTAGAAATATCCGCGAAGCCATCGAACTCTACGTGGAACCGTCTCCCCTGCAACTGGCGCCCGGGGCGGTTGCCTGCGAGGTTACACTCTGATGGCTGCACGTAGCCGCCGGATGACTGCGCGGGAAGTAGAGGCTCTTCTCCGCCGTCACGGTTTTCAACGCATTTCGCAGAAGGGTAGCCACCGCAAGTGGCGCAACATGGAATCGGGCCTGCAAGTAGTCGTTCCACAACATCGCGGGCGTCAACTCCCCATCGGGACCTTGAGAAGCATCCTTGTCAACGCCGAGATCCCCGAAGTGAAATGGAAAGGGTAAGGCCATTTGAATGAGTTCTGGCAGTCAATCTGCCATTCGCCCGTTCCGCGTTTGCCGGATCGCCCGGATGTGGCAAGCCAGACAAGGCATCTGGACCATCGCGCCGCAACCGTGACACCGTCTTGCCGGGCCGGTCGGCACTACGAGGTCTTCGGCCGGGTCGCTGGGCCGCGCTGGATAGTCGGGCCGCGTTCCCCGAGCGATCGCGCCCACCGTCCCACGACTGGCTCCCACGCGCCGGGCGATCTTGCGCTGCGAAAGCCTCCCTTCCTCCAACAGATTGCGAATTTCACTCGCAACCGCCGGCACAATCATCAGATTATCTCCTCTTCGTCCAGCTCGCCCCAGAAGTCGCCGTATTCCGGCTGCGGTTCCACCATCTCGTCGTCCGACTCGAAGGCGTCCCACAGATTCTCCTCCACCGGGCCAGGCTCAAACTCCTCCCACTCCTCCCACTCGTCCCAGTCATTCGACGACTCCTCGCACTGCGGCTGGCCCCACTGTAGAGGGGAATACCCCGTGTCTTCACCCCACATCACAACCTCCTTGAAACCGATCGAGCGTGTACGGGCGTACAGTAGCACAAAGCGGGCATAATATCAACCGGAGTTTTGGCCACTTATGTCCGTTCAATGCTCAACCTGGTGGACGGGGGATGACCAGCGGAGAATATGTCGGTCGATCCACGCAAAATGGCTCGACGGCGTGAGAGCATCGCGTCGAGTATGGTGGCTGGGGCCTCGCCAACGGTTGCCAGCACTAGGTCAGCCACCGCCGGCTAGTCTGAAGTACGGCTGACACCGCGGTCGATGTTTCTGACGAAGCATTCCCGCCTGGCAGGGCTCGATCATGCCACTAGAACTGATCAACACGACCATTACCCTGGCGTTCCTCGCCGTGTGTGTCTTCGCCGGCGAGATCCTGCTCCGAAGCCGAAAGACGAAACATTGAACTCGTTCCCATGCAGAGCGTGGAAACGAATTCGAACACAGGCTGGATGCCTATACTTACGGCAAGGGCTGGCCGACTTGCTCGCGGCGCGATCGATCGGAAGGACTTGCGGCCCCTCCGTCGCGGGATTGTTGCAGCAGACTGGTTACGAATCGCTGCACTTCGGCGACGGCGTCGAGGGCGTTGTCGATCAATTTCCTGGCCTCGGGGTCGAACAGGTCTTGGTACTGCCCTTCAGTCGAGCGGCAGGACTGGCCGATCTTGCGAAGCTGCTCGTGAAGGTCCTGTGAGACGATGCGGCCGAGGATCTTCAGGTCGCGGTTGAAGTGGTTGAGCTTTTCCGCCTGCTGCCTGCTTCGCTCCAGCATTCGACGGTTTTTCTTTAGCATCTCCTTCAGTGCGAATGCCTTGCGGATGATAATTGCCAGTTCGACCGTGTCGCACGGCTTGGTACAGAACCGATAGACTGTGCCCTCGTTGATCGCCCGGATTGCGGCCTCGGTGGTGGCCTGGCCGGTCAGCATGATGCGCATTACCTGGGGGCAGTTTTTTGTGACCCAGGCGAGCAGGTCGCTGCCAGACATGCCGGGCATTCGCTCGTCTGCCACGATGACATCCATATCGCGGGCCTTGAGTATCCGCATCGCCTCCTCACCGGATCGGGCGGTGTAAAGCCGATACGGTTGCTGTCGCAAGCTGCGTCTGAATCCATCGAGGACATTATCCTCGTCGTCAACGAACAGTACGGCATGTTTCATGATATTCTCCTTGGGTTTCAGCTTTCGTCTTTCGGCTTTCAGCTTTCAGCTTTCAGGGACTGGTCGGTAATCGGCAGGCGGATGATGAAGGTGGTTCCCTTGCCGGGTTCAGTTTCGAAGTTGATGGTTCCGCCGTGTTTTTTGACCACGACGGAATACGCGATGCTGAGACCTTGGCCGGTTCCTTTTCCAACTTCTTTGGTGGTGAAGAAGTGATCGAACACCTTTGGGCGGATTTCCTCGGGGATTCCGGTCCCCGTATCGCTGATACGGATTTCGACCCAATCGCCGTCGCGTCGGGTGCGGACCGTGATGGTTCCCTTGCCTGGCGCGCCGTTGCCTGCAATGTTGCCTATGGCCTGGGCGGCGTTCATGATGACGTTGAGGATGGCCTGGTTGATGAAGCCGGGAAGGCAATACACCGGCGGCAGGTCGGGGTCGAAATCGGTCACCACGTCGGCCACGTACTTCCACTCGTTGCGGGAAACGGTCAGGGTGCTCTGGATGGCTCGGTTCAGATCGACGGGGTGTTTCTGATCGCTGCCGGGATGAGAGAACTCCTTCATCGCGCGGACGATGCCTGCCACCCGCTGAACGCCTTCCAGCGATTGCCGGATTGCCTTGGGCGTCTCGTCGGTCAGGTAGTCGAGGTCGGTCTGGCGGACCGCAGCCTCGACCTCGGCGACCAGTTCGTCGGTGACGGCGTCGTCCTTGGCCGCCTGCAACAGCCGGTCGAACTCCCCGAGCAGCTTGTCGATGTCGGCGAATGCCTCCTGAAGGAACCGCGTGTTGTCGCCGACATACTGGGTGGGGGTGTTGATCTCGTGTGCGATGCCGGCGGCCAGTTGGCCCACCGCCTCGAGCTTCTGCGCCTGGGCCAACTCGCGTTCCATCCGCTTGTTCTCCTGGGCAAGGTGCTGCCGCTCGAGCACCCGGTCGATCACGGCCGGCAGGAGGTCGAGAAACGCTCCGGCCGCGTCTTTGACAACGTAATCGCTGATTCCCAGTTTCAAGGCCTCCACGGCGATCCGTTCGCTGCCGGCACCGGTGACCATGATTGTCGGCGGCAACGGTCCACGAGAAGCCAGGATGCGAATCATATCGAGCCCCTCGAGGCCGGGCATCGATTGGTCCACGGCCAGCAGGTCGTAGGAGCCTTCTGCGTACTTGGCCAGACCCTGTCGGCCGCCACAGGCCACGTCGACCGCATAGCCGGCCCGCTCTAGTTGCTTCTGGACAAGGCGCGTCAAAGCGCGATCGTCATCTACAAACAGGATCCGCTTCTTCAATTCTGCCCCCCTCTTGAAGACCGAGCCTGTCCGAGCACGCGGACAAGGTGTGGCATTACCACGTTAGCACGTGAGGGGTGCGCGTCCACTGGAATCGCCCGGGCATCGGCGGTACGGCACAAAATAGACTAGCGCCGGATGGCACCATCGGAAAAGCCGGTGCAATCGGCCTGCACTCAAGTAGGTAAGTTTAGCCGCCGGGCTTGCCCGATTTTCCGCAGGTTGGTGTAACGGCTAAGTAGAGTAGTTGTTTGATTGGGTTAGAGTCTATCGTTGTAACTTCTGCGCGCCGTGCGCGCATCTTGTACAGTACTTGTTCACCACACT
>JAUWHT010000018.1 GCA_030605745.1 Pirellulales bacterium
TCCAGTTTCCCAATCGGCCGTGGTATCCAAGGAAAGAAGAACCTTCCTTCGCCGACATGCTCACGACGTTGCGGCGCCGCAGTTGGGAAAATAAATTGCGAGGTCTGCTTCCCAAACGGGGACGCATGAAAAAACAAGTTACCGAAAATAACCAATTTCTCAGCTTGGCGGGCTGAGAGCGCCGCGCGTCGGCCCCAAGGGGTCGACGGCGAGTCCAGCCCGCTGAACCGACCAACAAAAACGCCGAGCAACCGCCTCGAAAACGGTTGAAATATGTGCAAAACTTGAATTTAGCCGCCGCAAAGGAAATCACCGGAGGTCTTTCTCCACCTGTTCCAGCGGAACGGTCTCTTTCTCTTCCTTGAATTCGTCAAGCATCGCCAGGAGAATATGGTTCCGTCGCAAGAGTTCGATTTCCGTGTCGAATTCGTCCACCTCCAACCAGCCTTCTGCTGCCTCGCGGATATTGGCCAGCATCTCTTCAAATGTATCTCCTTCGGAGACGCAGCCCGGCAAGGCTGGTACCTCTGCCCAGTAACCGCCTTCTTCGGCAGGATGAACCAAGACCTTCAATTTCATAAGGTTCCTCTCTTGCGACTCGCTGCACCACGAACTACCGGAAACTAGAAGATGCACCCAACCAAACAACTATAGTATACCACGGCCACGTGTGTATAGCAACCGGGTTAGAGGTGCTTGCCTGGCGGAGGTCTTTCTGGTAGTCTGTTGCGTCTATTGGGAGACGTTATATGAAAATCGTCGCCGCCAAAAAGATTCTTAAAGCCAATGACCAGATTGCTGAAGAGAACCGCGCGAAGTTCAACGCTGCGGGCGTGTTCGCAGTCAACGTGGTGGGCTCGCCCGGATCGGGCAAAACCACGTTGCTGGAAGCACTGTTCGCCCAACTGAAGGGCCGACTCAGGCCGGCCGTGATCGAGGGCGATATCGCCGGGGTGATCGACGCACAGCGGATCGAAGCCTTGGGCGTGCCGGTCGTACAAATCAGCACCCAAGGTGCCTGCCACCTCGACGCACTGGTGGTCGCCGCTGCCGCCGACGGGTTGGACTACGACTCGATCGACCTACTGTTTATCGAGAACGTGGGTAACCTGGTGTGCACCGCCGGGTTCGACCTGGGCGAACACCTGCGGATCGTGGTCCTGAGCACCAGCGAGGGCGACGACAAGGTGGTCAAGTACCCGGCCATCTTCCAAGGTTCCCAGGCCCTGTTCATTACCAAAACCGATCTGCTGCCACACACAAACTTCGACCCCCAGCGGATCACCGCCGACATGAAGCGGCTCGCCCCCGATGCCGAAATCTTCCAGGTAGCCGCCCTTTCCGGTGAAGGCATCCCGCAGGCCGCCGATTGGCTGGCCGGGAAAGTGAAGCGGTAGGCGCGTTTTTTGTTGTCACGGTATAATTACACGGAATATGCCAGGCAGCAGCATCACCGGCTATCAAGAATCGGCGGCAAATCCCTGCTGGCGTGAATCACTGCCATCACAAGAACCCTGTCGCGGTGTGGATCCTCGCGATGGATGAGCCGGTAGTTTCCGATGACAACTTGTCGGTAGGCCAAATGAGCGAACTCGGGCAAGACTTCTCCGAGCTGCGGGAAGCGAGCCAAGCGAGCAGCCGCCTCAGTAATCCGCTCGGTGGTACGCTGGGCATACCGTGGGGAGTCACGTGCGATGAACTCGTAGACCTCCCGAAGATCGGCCAGAGCCGGTTCGGTCCATTCTATTTGATGAACCATTCCCGGCTCCGCTTGACGGCTTCCTCGTGGCTGACAACGTCCTCTTTGGCGACCGCCGCCTCAGCCTGATCGAGTTTCGCCTTCAGATACAACTCGTGCATGAGTTGCTCGCCGTCGATTTCGTCGGGAAGCTGCTCGATGATGTCCAGTACTTCCTGTTTCTTCATGTTAAGGCTCCGTGATTGGCTGGATTGCCCGTCTCATCTCCCCCCATCCCCCCACCAGTATAGAACCATCGGCCGGAAGCTGCAATCAAGCGGCTTCCAGAGTCAACCTACCCTTCCCAACCATAGCGGGTAGAATCACATTGGGTGATCTGAGCCTGCGGAACCCTTCTGCCGACAAACATCTTACCCCCGCTCAACGGATGAAACAATCCACCAACCGGTTGCCGCCTGTCCGCCGACTGGCGATTGCGGTTCGTGGTGTGGTCCAGGGGGTGGGGTTCCGGCCGTTTGTCTACAATGCGGCCAGAGCGCGGGGGCTGGGCGGCTGGGTGAAAAACGAGGCGGATACGGTGCGGATCGAGGTGCAGGGCGCCCCGGCCGTTCTGGATGCGTTTATCGACACGCTGCGCAAGGGGCATCCGCCGCAAGCGAAGATCGACTCGCTGGAGATCAGCGAGACCGATTGCGAGAACGGCCGGGCCGCCGCGTTTCGGATCCGCACCGGCACCGGCTCCGCCGCCCCCGGGCCGACGATCCCGGCCGATCTGGCCACCTGTGCCGAGTGCCTCGACGAGATCCGCTCTGCCGGCCAGCGCCGGTACAATTATCCGTTTACCAACTGCACGAACTGCGGGCCGCGGTGGTCGATCATCAGGCAGTTGCCCTACGACCGGTCGCGGACCTCAATGGCCTGCTTCGAGATGTGTCCCGATTGTCGCTGCGAGTATGCCGACCCGGCCGACCGACGGTTCCACGCCCAGCCGATTGCCTGCCCGTGCTGCGGGCCAACGCTAAAACTGCTGGACGGCAAGGGACGTGAAATGGCCACCGGCGAAGAGGCATTGGGTGTAGCGGTCGAGGCCCTGTTGGCCGGTCGCATTGTGGCCATGAAGGGACTGGGCGGGTTCCAGCTTCTGGTCGATGCTACCAACGCCCGGGCGGTCGCGCGGCTGCGGGAACGAAAGCAGCGGCCCGACCGACCGCTGGCACTGATGCTGCCCTCGCTCGAAGAGGTCCGCAGCCGCTGCGAGGTCTCCGAAGAAGAGGCCCGGGCGCTCACGTCGCCCGAAGCACCCATCCTGCTGCTATGGCGATGCCGTGACCCGAATCTTGTGGGAGGCGACTCCGTCGGCGATATTTGCCAGCGCGGGGCAAGCCCCGCCGCTACACGGCCGAGCGATGACGTGGTCGAGGGTGTTGCGCCCGGCAATCCGTACCTGGGCGTGATGCTGTCCTACACACCGCTGCATCACTTGCTCACCACGGCAGTGAATCGGCCGATCATCTGCACCAGCGGGAACCTATCTGAAGAACCGATGGCGATTACCACCGACGACGCGCTGCGGCGCCTGGGCCCGATCGCCGACGTGCTGCTGACGCACAACCGTCCGATAGTCCGTCCGGTCGACGACTCGGTTGCCCGGGTTGGGCCCGACGGTTTGCAGGTGCTACGTCGTGCCCGGGGATATGCGCCGCTGCCGATTGAGTTGGTCGCCGACGGAGTCGCCTCCCGCAGACCCACGATCTTGGCCGTAGGCGGACATTTGAAGAACACGGTGGCGCTGGGCCTGGGCTCGCAGGTGATTCTCAGCCCGCACGTAGGCGATCTGGATAGCGTGTTGGGTGTAGAAGTTCACCGCCGCGTGGTCCGCGACCTGGTCGATTTCTTCAAGGTTGTGCCCGAGGTTGTGGCCTGCGACCTGCATCCCGACTATGCGTCGAGCAGGCACGCCGAGGCATTGGCCGCCGAGTGGGACGTGCCGCTGGTCCGGGTGCAGCATCACCATGCCCACGTTGCCGCCTGCATGGCCGAGCATCAATTGGAAGGCCCCGTGCTGGGGCTCGCCTGGGACGGCACCGGCTACGGACCCGACGGCACGGTCTGGGGCGGCGAGGCGCTGATCTGCGAAGGCGCCAAGTTCACCCGGGCGGCACACCTGCACACCTTTGCTCTGCCCGGTGGGGATAAGGCAGTGCGCCAACCGCGGCGCTCGGCGTTGGGCCTGCTGTTTGAAATCCTGGAAGAAGATGCCGCCGAGTATGTGGCTGACTGGTTTGGCCAGTCGGAATTGAAGACACTGTTGTCGATGTTGGACCGAGGCATTCACGCCCCGCGGACCAGCAGCATGGGCCGGCTGTTCGACGCGGTGGCCGCGCTTTGCGGGCTGCCGGCGGTGATCAGCTTCGAGGGCCAGGCGGCCATGGCCCTGGAGTTCGCTGCCGACTGGGCTGAACAAGAGGCCTACCCGCTGCCGCTTTCCGACGAGACACCCGCGGTGGCCGACTGGGAGCCGCTGATTCGCGCGATACTGGCCGACTTGGCCGACGGGGCACCGGTCGGCCAAATCAGCGGGCGGTTCCACAACGCCCTGGCCGAGATGGCCGTAGCAGTCGCCCGACGCTGCGGATGCAAGCGTGTGGCCCTGGCCGGCGGGTGCTTCCAAAACGCCTTATTGACCGAGCGGGTCCGGGCGCGACTGTCGGAATCGGGCTTCGCCGTGTACACTCACAAGCGTGTCCCACCAAATGACGGCGGAATCGCCTTGGGACAAGTCCTCGTCGCCGCCAGGCAAGGACTTAGGGATTGGGGATTGGGGATTGGGGATTAGGACTTCACTCCAATCCCTAATCACCAATTCCGAGCGCCTTTTGGTCACTTCGGTTGCGGCTAACGACCGTCCAGTAATATGTGTCTTGGCATCCCAGGCAGACTGACTGAGGTCTACCAGCGAGACGACCTGCCGATGGGCAAGGTCGAGTTCGGCGGCATACTGAAAGAGGTCTGTCTGGCTTACACCCCCGAGGCAGCGGTCGACGAATACCTGCTCGTGCACGTCGGGTTCGCCATCAGCCGGATCGACGAGGCCGAAGCGGAGGAAATCTTCTCGTACATCAGAGAGATCAGCAAAGTGGCAGACGAAGAGGCTGGGGTTCAGGGTTCAGGGTTCAGGGTTCAGGATGTGGGGGCCGACGAGCAGCCCGGTGGTGGCCAAGTCCTGAACCCTGAACCCTGAACCCTCACTCCTGACAGAATACC
>JAUWHT010000238.1 GCA_030605745.1 Pirellulales bacterium
CTTGCTCGGTGACCAGTTTCACCGCCTCAATCTTGAACTCGCGACTGAACACTTTCCGTTTCGACATCTCTTATCCTCCTCAAGAAATCGTGGTATCATACACCCCTTTCCGGGTGTCCACGATCCCTGGGGAAGGCCACATCGTGTGGGACGTTGTTACTAACAAGCTGCCGAGACTTCGAAGTAACATCGAGCAAATTCTGCAAGAGGAAAGTAATCAGTAGGAAACAAGTGTCGTGTGCAACGTCAGCCAGAATACGAAAGCAGATTCCCTCTACCGCCCGGTACTCTGCCGCCTGGAAGCGGTTCGTGAACTGACCCCTCTGGAAAAGAACTTTTCCTTAGTCAGACTCGACGCAGAACCGTTCGGTCACCGGCCGGGACAGTTCGTTCAGGTATCGGTGTTCGGTATCGGCGAGGCGCCGATTTCTGTGGCGTCGTCACCAACTCGCGGGCCGACGCTGGAGTTGGGTATCCGCAAGGCCGGTACACTGACCGGCGCGCTCCATAAAATGGGGCCCGGCGACGAAATCGGCATCCGCGGACCGTTCGGCACCTGCTTCGACCTCGAGGCCATGCGAGGTAACGACCTGCTGATGATCTCCGGCGGCTGCGGCCTGGCGCCGATGCGGGCACTGGTCCAGTACTGCGAGGACCGCCGCCAGGAATTCGGCAAAGTTACCTTGCTCTACGGTTCCAAGACGCCGCAAGATGCCCTCTACAAAGAAGACCTCGCCCACTGGGCCCGATCCGACGCGATCGACTGCCGCTGCACCGTAGATGAGGTACTGAACTGTGACGCCTGGCAGGGCAAGGTCGGGCTGATCACTCGGCTGATCCCGCCGCTTGAAATCGACCACAAAAAGACCATCGCCGTAATCGTCGGCCCGCCGGTGATGTACAAGTTCGTTATCTCCGAACTGCACAACAAGGGCATGACGAACGACGACATCATAGTTTCGCTCGAGCGGCACATGAAGTGCGGCGTAGGCAAGTGCGGACACTGCACAATCGAGCACCTGTACTGCTGTCTCGACGGACCGGTCTTCCGGCTCTCCCAAGTGGCCGGCGTGAAGGGCGCACTATGAACTAAGCTTTCAGCTATCAGCCATCAGCTATCAGCCATCAGCTTTCAGCTTTCAGCCCGAAAACCCGCAAAAAACGCCGCTCCCAGGAACTGACAACTGATAACTGATAACTGATAACTGATAACTGATAACTGATAACTGATACCCAAGTTTGATATGAAGAGAACGCTAACAACCTGCCCCTACTGCGGCACCGGCTGCCAGTTCTACCTGGTCGCCGACGACAGCGGCCGGCTAGTCGGCGTCGAGCCGAGCACCCAGCACGTCGTCTCGAAAGGCCAACTGTGCGTAAAGGGCTTCAATGCCTTCGAGTTCGTCCACCATCCCGACCGCCTGACCACCCCGGCAGTCCGCCGCAACGGCCGGCTGGAAACGGTCGCGTGGGACGAAGCGATCGGGCTGGTCGCATCCAGGCTCCGCGAGATTCAGCACCGGCACGGCCCCGATTCGATCGCGTTCTTCTCTTCCGCCAAGACGACCAACGAAGAGAACTACCTGATGATGAAGCTGGCCCGGGCAGCCTTCGGCACGAACAACATCGATCACTGCGCCCGGCTCTGCCATGCGTCCACCGTGGCCGGCCTGGCCGCCGCGTTCGGCTCCGGCGCCATGACCAACTCGATCTCCTGCATGGAGCAAGCCGACTGCATCTTCGTCACCGGCTCGAACACCACCGAGCAGCATCCGCTCATCGGCACTCGGATCATCCGCAACGTGGTGGAAAACGGGGCCCGGCTGATCGTCTCCGACAACCGCACGATCCGGCTGGCACGCCTGGCCGACATCCACATCCGGCCGATCAACGGCACCGACGTCGCACTGCTCAACTCAATGATGCACGTTATCATTGCCGAGGGTCTTGAGAACAAACCGTTCATCGCCCAGCGCACCGAAAACTACGAGCAACTCAAACAGGTAGTCGCCGACTACCCGCCCGAAAAAGCGGCACAAATCTGCCGAATAACGGCCGACCAGATCGCCGACGCCGCTCGCATGTTCGCCCGGGCGGATAGGGCAATGATCGTCTACTCGATGGGCATCACACAGCACACGCACGGCGTGGATAACGTAAAATCATGCGCCAACCTGGCAATGCTCACCGGCAACATCGGCCGCCCCGGCACGGGCGTGAACCCGTTGCGCGGCCAGAACAACGTCCAAGGGGCCTGCGACATGGGCGCGCTGCCGAATGTCTATTCCGGCTACCAGAAGGTGACCGACCCGGCCGTCCGCGCAAAGTTCCAGAAAGCATGGGGCGTCGAACGCTTGCCCGACCAGCCGGGGCTGGCCGTCACCACAGCCATCAACGCGGCCGCCGAAGGCCGGCTCAAAGGGCTGCTAATCATGGGCGAAAACCCCATGCTCTCCGACCCCGACCAGAACCACGTCCGCACCGCGCTCGAAAACCTGGACTTCCTCGCGGTCATCGACATCTTCTCAACCTCAACCACCGAGTTCGCCCACGTCATCCTCCCGGCCGCCTCCTACGCTGAGCGAGACGGCACGTTCACCTCGACCGAGCGCCGCGTACAGCCCATCCGCCGGGCAATCGACCCGATAGCCAACAGCCGGCCCGACTGGCGAATCCTCTGCGAGATAGCCGCCCGCGCCGGCTACAGCGGCATGAAGTACGACTCGCCCAGACAAGTAATGGACGAGATCAACGGCCTAACACCCAGCTACGCCGGCATCACCTACGACCGTACTATTACTATCGCCCACCACGGCCTCCAATGGCCCTGCCCCGACCAAGAGCATCCCGGCACGCCAATACTACACTCAACCAGCTTCGCCCGCGGCCGAGGACTCTTCAGCCCGGCCCACTACAAGCCCTCGGCCGAACTGCCGGACGACGACTATCCACTGCTCCTAACGACCGGCCGCTGCTACTGGCACTTCCACACCGGCCATTTTCTTTACATTTCTCCTCAATTGCTTTAGTCATGGCGTCATCAATCTTTTTATCGCCTATTTTCGATTTGACTTCAATACTAATTTTCATGATTATCACCCCCCACCACCTTCACCACCTCCTCCGTCAGACCATA